>NZ_SDPL01000035.1 GCF_004135055.1 Agromyces binzhouensis
GCGCCGCCGACCGTGTAGGCCTCCAGCGCGCGGTCGAGGCCCACGCGCTCGGGCGCCGTCCAGGCGGCCGAGCCGTCGAGCCCCGCGCGCGTCGCGGCGGAGTAGAGCCCCACGAGCGGATCCATCTCGCCGACCTGCCAGTCGCTCGAGAACGCGACCGTCGCACCTGACTCGATGAGGCTCCGGAAGCGCCACGCCCGGCTCCACCGGTGCTCGCCGACGTTCTCCATCCAAGTGCCTGCGACCAGGTCGGGCGAGCAGTGCCGCGGCTGCATCGCCGCGGTGACGCCGAGCGCGGCGAAGCGCGGCAGGTCGTCGGGGTGGAGGCACTCGACGTGCACGATGCCGTGGCGGCGGTCGACCGTGCCGTTGGTGCGGGTCGCCTGCTCGATCGCGTCGAGCGCGAGGCGGATGCCGCCGTCCCCCGTCGCGTGCGTGTGGGTCTGGAAGCCCATGCGGTCGAGCTCGGTGATCACGCCGACGAGTTCGCGGCCGGCGTCACCGGGGTACGACGGCCGGCCGCGCACGCCGGGCCGGTTCGCGTAGTCGTCGAGCATGAGCGCGGTGTGCGGCTCGATGACGTCGTCGGCGTAGAGCTTCAGTGGACCGAGCCGCAGGAGTCCGCCTCGGTCGGGCGAGGCCGACGCGCGGTCGACCGCACCGCGAAGCTCGCCGCGGAACGCGGCATCCGCCCCGACCGGATGGAACAGCGCAGCGATCGCGCGCGAGGTGAGCACCCCCTCGCCGAGCGCGCGTTCGAAGAGCGGCAGCTCCGCGAGCGGCACCTGGGGCTCGACCACCGTCGTGATGCCGAGCGAGGTCGCCATGCGCATGCTGCCGCGGAGCTTCCGGTACCTGCGCTCGGGCGAGTACATCGGGATGTCGCGCTGCAGCGCCGTGAGCCCGGCGACCGTCATCGCGCTCGTGTAGAAGTCGGTCACCCAGCCGGTGGCCTCGCCGTCGGCGTCGCGCTCGGGACGACCCCATGCGAGGTCGCCTCCGTCGGCGACTCCGAGGGCGCGGAGCGCGTTCGCGTCGAGCCAGACCGAGTGCTGGTCGTAGGTGGTGACCAGGATCGGACGACCGAGCGGGTCGAGACCGGCGAGGTCACGGGCGTTCGGCCGCCGTCCGTCGACGACCGAGTAGACCGCGTTCTCCGCGCAGATCCAGCCGAGGTCCGGCCGGCGGGCGGCGAACGCCGCGATGCGCCGTCGCACCTCGTCGAGCGTCGATGCGCCCTCCAACGAGATCGCGTCCTCGTCGAACCCGAGCAGCAGGTGGTTGTGGCTGTCGACGATCCCGGGCGTCACCAGCCTCCCGTTCGCGTCGAGGGTGCGGGCGGCGGCGGGCGCGTCTGCGACGTCGCCCACCCAGGCGATGCGCCCGTCGGCGATGCCGACCGCCTCGGCCCAGGGGGCGCGCGGGTCGAACGTGCGCACGCGCGCCCCGGTGATCAGCAGGTCGAGCCTCACTTCGCGGGCTCCCACTCGTCGTCCTCGGCCGCGAGCAGGTGCGCGGTGCCGGGGTTCCGGCGGAGGTACAGGCCGTAGTACGCGAACCCCGCGACGACGATGCCGATCGCGATGCCGAGGCTGACCCATTGGGCGGGGTCGAGGATTCCGATGACGAAGATCGACGCGATCGCGATGAGCGAGACCACCGGGGCGAGCGGGTACAGCGGCATGCGGAACGTGCCGGTCAGGTCCTCCCCGGCGCGCGCGGCGGCATCGGACTGGCGACGCACGACGAGCGCTGCCAGGGCGATGAAGCCGTAGCTGAAGGCCAGGGTCGAGCCGGTCGCGTTCAGCAGGACGTCGAATGGGATGAAGCACGCGGCGAGGGCGAGCGCGCCCATCACGACGGTGGCCGCGACCGGCATGCGCGTGGCAGGTGAGATCGTTGCCAGGGGCGTGGCGACGGCCGCGGGCAGTGCCCGGTCGCGGGCAGCGGCGAACAGCAGCCGGCCCGACTGGAGCGCGATCGCGATGATGGCGTTCACGATCGCGAGCGCCACGGCCACGAGCACGACGATCGTGATCGCATCACCCGAGCGGGCGGAGAGGAAGGTCTCGACGGGAAGCGCGGCGCCGAAGAGCTCCTCGAGCGAGTCGGCGCCGAGCAGGATCGCGGTGAGCGGCACGAGCTCGGCGAGCACCGTGATGACGGCGCTCCAGATGACGGCGCGGGCGATGGAACGTCGGGCGTTGCGCGTCTCCTCCGCGAAGTAGATGGCACCGCCGTAGCCGTTGTACGAGAAGATGCCCTGCGTGATCGCCAGGACCAGGCCGGCGATGCCGAGCGGCGCGAGGCCGCCGGTGGCGGTGTCGAGCGCCTGCGGGTCGAGGAGGTCGGTGATCGGACGTTCGACGTGCACGAGGCCGAGCACGGCGAGCAGCGCGAGCGCGGCCATCTCGACGACGAGGAAGGCGCCGGTGACCCAGGCGTTCGCGCGGATGTTGAAGCACGCGGTGACCGTGGCGAGCACGATGACGACGATGGCCGTCCAGAGCGGGTCGAGGCCGGCGATCGCGACGCCGAGGTAGTCGGCGACCCCGAGTGCGAAGATCGCGACGATGAGCGGCAGCGTCACGAGGCTGATGAGGAACACGGCGGCACCGGACGCCGGGCCGAGCACCCGACTGACGAGCGAGTAGTCGCCCCCCGCGATCGGATGCCGCGAGCCGAGCTCGGCGTAGCAGTACGCGATGAGCAGGCTGATCACGCCCGCGAGTGCGAAGCCCCAGAACACGCCGGTGCCGTACACGGCCAGGGCGGCGCCGCCGAGGATGAAGACGCTCGAGGCGGGCGAGATGCCCGAGAGGGTGATGAGCACGTTGCCGCCGACGCCGAGCGAGCGCGAGAGCTTCGCGCCGTGCGTCGTCGTGGCGGCGGTGTCGAGGGCGGGCGGTGTGGTCATGTCGGTCTCTCTTCGTCGGGAGCACGTCGTGTTCCGGGGGCGATGGCGCTGGTCGATTCATTATTTGACACCAACGTCAATGAACTCGATGAGTGTGGCAGGGCGATCGGCTAGTGTCAAGGAATGGCTCGACCGCGCAACCAGCGGGCCCGCCGCGACGCGCTCATCCAGGCGACGTACGACGCCGGCCACCGGCACGGGCTCAGGTCGCTCTCGCTCACCGACGTCGCCGCCCAGGCGGGGCTCACGCGAGGTGCGATCCTCTACTACTACGAGGACCTCGACGCGCTGCTCGTCGAGGCGCACGCCGCGGGTATCGAGCGCTTCTGCGACGCCCGCGACGCGCGGATCGCCGAGCTCGACGACCCGAGCGCGCAGCTCTCCGCCGCCATCGAGGGCGGGTTGCCGAGCGGACCCGACGACGCCCTCATGAGCCTCCTCTACGAGTTCGACGTGCTCGCGGGGAAGTCGGCGCTGCACGATGAGCTCGTGCAGAAGCTCTACCTGCGCCAGCTCGACACCTACCGGCGAATCGTCAGGGCCGGACGGGAGAGCGGGACCTTCGCTCCGCGACTCGACGACGACCGACTCGCGATGACGTTCGTCGCGCTCGAGGACGCCTACGGCCTGCACATCGTCGGCGGCAACGCGCTCATGACCGTCGCGACGGCGTCGGCGGCGATGCGCGAGGTGGCCGCCGACCTGGGCTGCCCGAGCGTCGTCGCCGAGGTCGCAGCGGACTGACGCGTGCGACGGCCGGCCGCCTCAGCGGTCCAAGGTCCCGGCCGGGCGCGCGCGAGCCCTACTACCGTGATGGCCGACGGCACGGCCGGGGTCGTCACGCGGACGGGGAGCGGGGTTCATGCGCGCGTTGGTGGTGTACGAGACGATCTGGGGCAACACGGGCGCCCTCGCCGAGGCTGCAGCCGAAGGACTGCGCGGAAGCGCGGGCGTCGATCGGGTCGACGTCGTGGCCGCGACCGAGGCTCCTGCCGCGATCGACTCCGAGATCGACCTCGTGGTCGTCGGCGGACCGACGCACGCGTTCTCGATGTCGACCGCGTCGTCGCGGAGCAACGCCCGTCAGCAGGGAGCGACGGACATCCCGGCTCGCGGCATCAGGGAGTGGATCGCCGAACTCGCACCGCCGTCGTCGGCGGTCGCCGTCGCGACGTTCGACACGCGGACGGTGCATCCGCGCCTCCCCGGGTCGGCGGCGAAGAAGGCCATGAAGGCGCTCGTGTCGAAGGGGTTCCGGCCGGTGGATTCACCCAAGACATTCGGCGTGCACGGCTACTCGGGCCCGATCGCGGACGGCGAGCTCGAGCGGGCACGCGAGTGGGGTGCGACGCTCACGGACGCGTAGCGCCGCGTCGCGGCATCCGCCTGCAGCCCGGACTTCCGGAGCGCCGAACGCGCGGGTCAGCGGTGGACGTCGAGCCGGATGCGACCGCGGAACCGGTCGGGGTCGCCCTCGTCGGCGTCGGCGGCGGCGAACGCGATGCCCTTGTCTCCGTCGCCGGGCACCGGGGCCGGAACGGGCAGCCGCGCCTGGCGGTCGACCTCGACCTGCGCCTCGTACTTGCGGGGCGCGAAGACCTCGTCGCCGATCATCATGACGGCCGACCCGCTGGGCTTGCCCTGCTTCGTCTTGTCGGAGAGGTCGATCCAGCCCTTGCGCGTGGCGAACACGCCGAACGCGATCACCGCGCCGGCGATGATCAGGATCATCCACCAGTCCACCCGGCGATTCTAGACGCCGTGACTCCCCCTCACGTTCAGGGGTTCCACAGGACCGGTCTCGCGTCCCCCCGGACGCTCCCTCGTCAGGGCACCCGCTGCAGCCAGTCCTCGGTCGCGAACTTCGAGGCGACGAGCGCCTCGGCCTCGGCGAGCTCGTCGGCCGTGACCGCTCCGGGCGTCGCACCGTACAGGCCCGCGAACGTCTCCTTCAGTCGCTCGATGACCTCGGCGCGGGCCAGCCCGGTCTGCGAGCGCAGCGGGTCGACGCGCTTCGCCGCCGACGCGATGCCCTTGTCGCTGATCTTCTCGCGGCCGATGCGCAGCACCTCGAGCATCTTCGCGTTGTCGAGGTCGTACGCCATGGTCACGTGGTGCAGCACGCCGCCCGAGCCGAGGCGCTTCTGCGCGGCGCCGCCGATCTTGCCCGCCGGGCTCGCGATGTCGTTCAGCGGCTGGTACGTGGCCTCGATGCCGAGCGAGCGCAGGCCCTGCAGCACCCAGTCGTCGAGGAACGCGTACGAGTCGGCGAAGCTCATGCCCTGCACGAGCTCGGCGGGCACGTACAGCGAGTAGGTGACGACGTTGCCCTTCTCCATCATCATCGCGCCGCCGCCCGAGATGCGGCGGACCACGTCGAAGCCGTAGCGGGCGGCGCCCTCCGGGTCGACCTCGTTCCTCACCGACTGGAACGAGCCGATCACGACGGCCGACTCCTCCCACTCCCAGAACCGCAGCGTGGGCTTGCGGCGGCCCTCGCCGACGCGCGTCGCGAGCACCTCGTCGAGCGCCAGGTGCACGCGCGGCGGCACGGCGGCGTCGTGCACGATCTCCCACTCGTAGTCCGACCAGGTCCGGGCATCGGTCATCGCGCGGCGCACCGCCACGGCGATCGCGTCCGCCGAGAACCCGAGCATGACCGCGTCGGGCCGCAGCCCCTTCGTGATCGCCGCGGCGATCTGCTTGGCATCGGATGCCGCGGGCAGCCCGTCGAGCGCCCGGTTCAGGTCGCCCAGCGCCTCGTCGGGTTCGAGGAAGAAGTCGCCCGCGACGCGGGCGTTGCGGATCGCCCCGTCGACGACGTCGAAGTCGACGACCACGAGCTTGCCGCCGGGGACCTTGTACTCACCGTGCATGCGACCAGCCTACGGATGCCGCGGGGTCCTGCGTCCGTCGGGCGGGAACCGGCGCCGGCGTTCCGGGGTCGCGCCGGCTCCCGCCCCGGCGGGGCGCTACGGGGAGACCGGCGGCACCGCGTTCGCGATGAGCTCGTCGGCCATCTCGACGAACCACTGCCCGGCGGCCGGGTCGACCATGCCGCGCTCCGGGTCCTCGGGGCCGGCGGTGCCCCGCAGGCACTGGCCGTCGGACTCGCCGGGCACCTTCACCCAGAGGTGGGCGTCGATCAGCGGGTCGCCCGTGTCGGTCGTCGGGCGCAGGCCGAGGCCGCGGTCGGGCGGGTTGCACCAGACCTGCGGGTCCGGGTGGACGGCGGTCGGCGTCCACGGTCCGACGCCGTTCCGGCTGGTGTCGATCACGAAGTGCGCCTGCGAGTCGGGATCGCGCTGGAGCCCGGTGTCGGCGTAGGCCTGGTCGTAGGCGGCATCCGTCAGCTCCCACGTCGAGAAGTCGGACGGGTTCGCCGGATAGTACTGGCTCCCGCACCATTCCCGCTGCCACCACGAGTTCAGGTCGAGCTGGATGCACTCCGAGATCCAGGTGCCGTACTTCTGCTGCCGCTCGGTGGTCTCGTAGTTGGAGACGTTCAGGAAGAAGCCGTCGGCGCGCTCGACTCCGGCCTTGATGAGCCGGTCGGCGACGTCGCCGACCCCGAGCCACGCCGAGTGCGTCCCGTCGAGGTAGACGGCGGTGTTCGGCAGCGCCGCGAAGGCGTCGACCGCGTGGTTCAGCATCGCGAACCGCTCGTCGGCGGCCGTCGCGGCATCCGCCTCGGCCGGCTGGCACCACTCGAGCTGGCCGTTGATCGTCGTGTACCAGGGGATGATGCCGAGCCCGTCGGGCTCGAGGATCACGACGGCGTCCTTGTTGCCGATGCCCTTGGCGTAGCCGTCGATCCAGGCCGTGTACTCGGCAACGGTGGTCGCACCGCCGGCGGAGTACTGCGCGCAGTCGCGGAACGGGATGTTGTAGGCGACGAGCACGGGCACCTCGCCGGCCGCGTGTGCGGCCGAGACCACGCGCTTGACGTCGCGCTTGGCCTCGTTCGGCGTGCCGCCGTTGATCCACGTGGCGCTCGGGAACGAGCCGAGCAGCAGCGCGTCGGCGCGGGCATCGCCCTCGAGTGCCGCGGCCGCCGCGATGGTCGTGCTCGCCGGGTTCGTCCAGAGGTCGACCTCGGGTCGGAGCACGTCATTCGCGGCGTACGCGGGGGATGCGGCGAGGGCAGCGGCGGCGAGTGCGGCGGCGACGCCGACGGCGAGTACCTTCGGTTGGCGCGGAGTCTTCATCGATTCTCCTGGCTTCTCAGTCTTCATCGACAGTGGATGTGCGTCCGGCGTCGTGCACCGGCATCCCATGAGAGCGCTCTCACGCGACACAGCCTGCCGTGCTGCCTCCATGGCTGTCAAGGGCTCGCAGGCCACGGGCGTAGGCTCGGCCACGGACCATCCGTTCGGCTGCGAGGGGGATGCCGCGATGACCACCCTGTACCTGGCACGACACGGCGAGACCGTGTGGCACGGCGAGCACCGCTACGCGGGCTCGACCGACATCGACCTCACCGCGAACGGGCTCTCCCAGGCCGACCAGCTCGCGGAGTGGGCGTCGCGCGCGCGGCTCTCGGCGGTCGTGTCCTCGACGCTCACCCGGGCGCAGGCGAGCGCGGAGCCCGCCGCCGCAGCGGCCGACCTCGAACTGCGCACCGACCCGAGGCTCGTCGAGATCGACTTCGGCGACGGCGAGGGCCTCGCTCCCCGCGAACTGTCGGAGCGGATGCCCGAGGCCTGGGCGGCGTTCGGCCGGAATCCCGCCCGCAGCCCGCTGCCCGGCGGCGAATCGGGCATCGACGGCATCGCACGCGCCGAACCCGCGCTGCGCGAACTCGTCGAGGAGTTCGGCATCGGCGACGCGACGGTCGGCGGATCCGCCGACTCCCGGCGCGGTCGCCGGGTGCTCGTCGTGTTCCACGGCACGCTGCTCCGGCTCCTGCTGTGCGAGTGGCTGGGCGTCGACCCCGACCGCTATCGGGACCTGTTCCCCGAGGTCGCCAACTGCGCGCTCACCGAGGTCCGGTTCGAACGGGTCGACGGGCGGGTGCAGCCGCGCCTCATCGGGTTCAACGTCCCGGCGCTGCGCTGACGGGCGAGATCCGGATGCCGCCTCCTCCGACGCGGCATCCGTCGTCGCCGCTCAGTCGACCGCGAAGCGCTCGTCGAGCCAGCGGATGAGGTCGCCGCGGACCTCCTCCTGGTTCGTCTCGTTGAAGATCTCGTGGCGGGCGCCGTCGTACACGGTGAGGGTGACGTCGGCGAGGCGGCCTCGCGAGGCGTAGGCGTTGGCGAGCCTCAGCGCGCTCTTCTCGCCGCCGAGCGAGTCGTCGGAACCGACCATGATGAGCAGCGGGAGCTCCTCGGGGAGGTTCCGCCCCGGGCGGCCGAGCAGGCGGGCGGCCTCGATCAGCCCGAACAGCTCCTGCAGCGGCACCGCGGTCGTGTACGGGTCGGCGACGAACGCCTCCGCCACTGCCGGATCGCGGGAGAGCCATTCGAGGCCGGTGGTCCCGAGGTGCCGATGGCGGCGGTTCAGGTCGCCCGAGTTCATGTGGATCGGCGTCCGATACGCCGTTCCGGTGAGCACCACCGCATCCCAGTCGTGCGGGTGCCGTTCGAGCAGGATCTGCGCCATCAGCGAGCCCCACGAGTGCCCGAGGAGCACGAGCGGCACCTCGTCGCCCTCGGTCTCGCGGATGATCCCGGTGAAGAGGTGCACGTCGTGGATCGCCGCGCGCAGTCCGCCCGGTCCGAGCCTGCCCATCCGGTCGAGGTCGCCGCCGTGCTGCTCGAACCCGGTCTGTCCGTGCCCCCGGTGGTCGTCGGCCCAGACCGAGTAGCCCGCGGCGTTCAGCGCCTCCACGAGGGCGCCGTAGCGCCCGATGTGCTCGCCCACGCCGTGCACCAGCTGGACGACCGCGACCGGCTCGGGCACGCGCCAGTGCTGGTAGTGGATGCGCACGCCCTGGGGGTCGGTGAAGGTCGGCATGCGCTCATCCTGCCACCGGCGGGCGGCCGGCGACGCGAGGTCAGGCCTCGCGCGTGACCTCGACCGTCACGAACAGCTCGGATGCGCTCGGGCCCGCGTACACCCCGCGGAGCGGGGCCACGTCGGTGTAGTCGCGTCCTCGTCCGACGAGCACGTGCAGCTCGCCCGCCTCGGCGAGGTTGGTGGGGTCGTAGCCGCGCCATGCGCCGGAGAACCACTCCACCCACGCATGCGACTCGCCGGCGACCGTCACGCCGACGGGCGCCTCGCGGTCGGGGTGCAGGTACCCCGAGACGTACCGCGCCGGGATGCCGACCGAGCGGAGCGCCCCCACGACGAGGTGCGCCATGTCCTGGCAGACGCCCTTGCGTTCGGACCACGCCTCCCGGGCCGTGGAGTTCACCGCCGTGACGCCCGTGACGTACTCGACGGCGTCGCCGATGGCACGGCTGATCTCGAGCGCGGTCTCGCCGACCGGCATGCCCTCGGCGGCGATCTCCGCGGCGAGCGCGGCGACCTCGTCGGGAGGCTCGGTGGCCACTGTCTGCGTCGAGAACTCGACGAACGGCACGCTGGAGACGCGGATCGCGGCGAGCTCGTCCCACGTCGGCTCGGGGCCGCGGCCGGGCACGGGACGCACCTCGACCACGCTCGTCGCGGTCACCGAGAGCTCCCGGTGCGGCGTCAGCACCTCGAACGTCGAGACGCGGGTGCCCCAGTAGTCGAGGTAGGCGTGCTGGGTCGCGCCCGGGCGGATGTCGAGCGCGGCGTGCATCACGAACTGCTCGCCGCCCGAGTACGGCAGCATCCGCGCCTCGTTGTAGGAGGCGGTCGCGGCCTCCTCGTACGCGAAGCCCGTGCGATGGACGATGCGCAGTCGGCTCATGAGACCTCCCCGATCCAGACCGGCACGGCGCTCGTCGGGAAGTAGCGCTGACGGATCGCATCGGTGGCAGCCGAGACGAACTCCTGCACGCGTTCCATGTTCCCCGAGAGGTCGTGCAGGATGTCGCCGATCGGCCGGTACTCGAGCTCGGAGCGGATCTGGCCCAGCAGCCGCTGCGCCTGGTCGGTGACGCCGACGCGGCCCGCACGCGGGTCGATCTCGCGCAGCGATTCCTCGGCGCGGATGACGCTCGAGATGATCGAGCGCGGGAACAGCCGGTCGAGCAGCAGGAACTCCGCAGCCGAGAGCGTCGACGGAACCCCGCGGTAGCTGCGCAGGTACGCCTCGTAGCCGCCGCAGCTGCGCAGGATGGTCGTCCAGCTCGGCCCGCTCGCCTCGGTGAGCGATCGCGTCGCGAGCAGGCGGGCGGTCATGTCGGCCCGCTCGACGGCCCGGCCGAGGCTGAAGAAGTGCCAGGCCTCGTCACGGCTCGAGGCCGAGTCGACGACGCCGACGGCGAGCGCGGAACGGTCGCGGACCCAGCGGAAGAACTCGTGGGTCTTGTCGGATGCCACGTGGCGGGGCATCCGCGCATTCGTGTGGTTGATCGCCTCCCACAGCTCGGTCGAGACGATCTCCCGCGCCCGGCGCGCGTTCTCGCGTGCCGCGGTGACCGAGTGCGCGATGGACGCCGGATGGTGCGGGTCGACCGCGAGCAGCGCGATCACGTCCTGCGGGCCGAGGCTCACGTCGTCGTTGGGCTCGCTGCCCATGACCGCCATCAGGGCGCGGCAGGCTGAGTCCTCGTCGATCCACGGGTCCTCGAGCAGGAGCTGGAGGTGGACGTCGAGGATGCGCGCCGTGCCGTCGCTGCGCTCGATGTAGCGACCGATCCAGAACAGGCTCTCCGCGATGCGGCTCAGCATGGCTCCGCCTCCCCTCGGGTCGGACGCCGCGATGGTCGCTGCTGCTGCTGTTGCTGTTGCTGCTGCCGGACCGGGGCGTCCTCGTCCTGCGGCGAGGACTCCGGGCGGTGCCGGTGGTGCGGGCTGGCGGCGGCGCCGTCGCCGAGCAGCGGGATGGCGGCGGTCACGGGCGCGGTCGCCTGGTCCGCGACGATCGACCCGACGCGCGCTCCGGACGGGTTCGGGCTCGGCACGATGCCCGCGACCGGGCCCGTCGTGACCGAGTCGTCGAGCACCCAGGTGTCCTTCGACCCGCCGCCCTGGCTGGAGTTGACGACCAACTGCCCCTCGGGCAGCGCGACGCGCGTGAGTCCGCCGGGGAGCACCCAGACGTTCTCGCCGTCGTTCACCGCGAACGGGCGCAGGTCGGCGTGGCGGGGACGCATCCCGTCCTCGACGAGCGTCGGCAGCGTCGAGAGCTGCACGACGGGCTGCGCGATCCAGCCCCTGGGGTCGGCGAGGAGTCGGGCGCGGAGCTCGGCGAGTTCGCCGCGCGAGGCGTCGGGACCGACCACCAGCCCCTTGCCCCCGGAGCCGTCGACGGGCTTGACCACGAGCTGGTCGAGCCGGTCGAGCACCTCGGCGAGCGCCTCGGGCTCCTCGAGCCGCCAGGTGTCGACGTTCGGCAGGATGGGCTCCTCGCCGAGGTAGTACCTGATGAGGTCGGGGACGTAGGTGTACACGAGCTTGTCGTCGGCGACGCCGTTGCCGACCGCGTTCGCGATCGTGACGTGGCCGAGCCGGGCGGCGAGCATGAGTCCCGGCGCGCCCAGCACCGAGTCGGGCCGGAACTGCTGCGGGTCGAGGAACTCGTCGTCGACCCGGCGGTAGATGACGTCGACGCGGGTGGGGCCGGCGGTGGTGCGCATCCAGACGCGACCGCCCGAGCAGAACAGGTCGCGCCCCTCGACGAGCTCGACGCCCATGAGCCGGGCGAGCAGCGTGTGCTCGTAGTACGCCGAGTTGTACACGCCGGGGGTCAGGACCACGATGTTCGGCTCGTCGACCCCCTCGGGCGCGCTCGCGCGGAGCGCCTGCAGCAGCCGGTTCGGGTAGTCGCCGACCGGCCGGACGCGCATCGACGTGAAGAGCTCGGGCAGCGTCTGGGCCATCACGCGACGGTTCGAGATCACGTAGCTGACCCCGCTCGGCACGCGCACGTTGTCCTCGAGCACGCGCCAGTCGCCGACCTCGTCGCGGATGACGTCGATGCCGGCGACGTGGATGCGCACGCCGTTCGCGGCGACGATCCCCGCGGCCTGCCGGTGGAAGTGGCTGGACGAGCTGAGGAGCGCCGCCGGGATCACGCCGTCGCGGACGCAGTCCTGCGGGCCGTAGACGTCGCCGAGGAACCGCTCGAGCGCTCGGACGCGCTGGGCGACGCCGGCCTCGACGACGTTCCACTCCCGCGCCGCGATCACGCGGGGCACGGCGTCGAGCGGGAACGGCCGCTCCTCGCCCGCAAAGTCGAACGTGACGCCCTGGGCGAGGTAGCTGCTCGCGAGCGCGTCGGTGCGGCCGCGGAGCTCGTCCTGGGTCATCCGCGCGAGCGCCGGGTAGAGCTCGCGGTAGGGCTCGCGGACGCTGACGGAGTCGGAGGGGAACATCTCGTCCCACGGTCGTTCACGACTCCGCCGTCTCGACCGCGTCGCCGCGTATCCGTCGAAGAGGCTTCCCATGTCCTGACTGTTCCAGTCGAGCGTTTCGAGGGTGTTACCGACGCGAGTCTACGGGAAATCGCGGAGGAATCATTAGGCACCCTAATTTGTTAGGCTAACGATATGACCGACATCCTCGCCTCGACGGGCGCGCACCCCCGCGTACGGCGGCCGTCCCTCGCCGAGCAGAGCACCGAGCTCCGCCTCGCGGTCATGCGCCTCGCCCGCCGCATCCGCCAGGAACGCGCCGACGCCGAGCTGAGCGCCACGCAGTACGCGGCGCTCGCCTGGACCGCGAGCGAGGGCCCCCTCACGCCCGGACGCCTGGCCGAGCTCGAACGGGTCACGCCGCCGTCGATGAACCGCACCGTGAACTGCCTCGTCGATTCCGGGCTGCTCGTGCGCGAGAGCTCGCCCGACGACGGCCGCAAGGTGCTGCTCCACGCGACCGACGCGGGCCATGAGATCGTCCGCGAGACCCGCCGACGCCGCGACGCCTGGCTCGCCAAGCGGTTCGCCACCCTCTCCGCCGACGAGCGCGACACGCTCGCCGCCGCCACCGACATCCTCAGGAGGCTCACCGACCAGTGAGATCCATGTTCCGCTCCCTCGCCTCCGTCGACTACCGCATCTGGTTCGTCGGCGCACTCGTCTCGAACATCGGCGCCTGGATGCAGGCCACGGCCCAGAGCTGGGTCGTGCTCACCGAGCTCACCGACAACGACGCGCTCGCGGTCGGCATCACGATGGCCCTGCAGTTCGCACCGCAACTGCTGCTCGTGCCCGTGACCGGCCTCATCGCCGATCGCTTCGAGCGCCGGAAGATCCTGATGTTCACGCAGTCGGCGCTCATGCTGCTCGGGCTCGCGCTCGGACTCCTGCTCATCCTCGGGCACGCGGAACTCTGGCACCTCTACGTCTTCGCCGGGCTGCTCGGCATCGTGAACGCCGTCGACATCCCCGCCCGCCAGACGTTCGTCGCCGACCTCGTCTCGTCGTCGAACATGTCGAACGCGGTCGCGCTCAACTCGGCGTCGTTCAACGCGGCGCGCATGATCGGCCCGGCCCTCGCGGGCGTCCTCATCGTGCTCGTCGGCACGGGCTGGGTGTTCGTCATCAACGCGATCACGTTCATCGCGGTCCTCGTCGCGCTCGCGCGGCTCCGGCGTTCGAACCTGCGACGGATGCCGCGGGCCCCCCGCCAGCGCGGCGCGTTCGTCGCGGGCTTCCGCTACGTGGCCGGACGCCCCGACCTCGTCGTCGTGTTCGTGATGGTCTTCCTCGTCGGCGCCTTCGGCATGAACTTCCCGATCTTCGCCTCGACGATGGCGGTCGAGTTCGGGCGCGGCGCCGGCGAGTACGGCCTGCTGTCGTCGATCCTCGCGATCGGCTCGCTGACGGGCGCCCTGCTCGCGGCCAAGCGCGAGCGCGCCCGCATCCGCGTCATCATCGGGGCGGTCGCCTTCTTCGGGCTCGCGTCGGCGGTCGCCGCAGTCATGCCGACCTACTGGCTGTTCGCGGCATCCACCGTCTTGATCGGCTTCACGGTCGTGACGATGCTGACGACCGCGAACGGCTACGTGCAGACCACGACCGACCCGCTCCTGCGGGGTCGCGTCATGGCGCTCTACATGGCGATCCTCTCGGGCGGAACGCCGGTCGGCGCGCCGATCGTGGGCGCCGTCGCGAACGCCTGGGGCCCGCGCTGGGCGCTGGGCGTGGCCGCGGTGGCGGCGGGC
>NZ_SDPL01000350.1 GCF_004135055.1 Agromyces binzhouensis
CGCTGACCGCCGACCAGCGCGCGCGCATCGAGCGCTCCGCGCGCCTGCTGCCGCTCGACGTCCCGACGATCGAGCTCGCCGGCGGGTCCGTGCGCTGCATGCTCGCGGGCGTGCACCTCGACCCGCGGCCGGGGCTGGTCGAGCACCGGTCGGCGCCCGTCGACGATGCCGCCGCGGACGAGATCGCTGCGCTCTGACACGCACGGGACCCCCGACACGACGAACGGCCCGTCCGAGGACGGGCCGTTCGCGTTCGCTGCGGGTCAGTGCTCCGCGCTCACCCCAGCGGGTAGTGCCGCTCGCGCGACCCCGTGTAGAGCTGCTGCGGACGACCGATCTTCGTGCCGCCGTCGAGGTTCATCTCGCGCCAGTGCGCGATCCAGCCCGGCAGACGGCCGATGGCGAAGAGCACGGTGAACATCCGCGTCGGGAAGCCCATGGCCTTGTAGATCACGCCGGTGTAGAAGTCGACGTTCGGGTAGAGGCGCCGCTGCTTGAAGTAGTCGTCCTCGAGCGCGAACTGCTCGAGCTCCTTCGCGATGTCGAGCAGCGGGTCGTTGACGCCGAGGCCCTCGAGCACGGCGTCGGCGCTCGTCTTCACGATCTTCGCGCGCGGGTCGTAGTTCTTGTAGACCCGGTGGCCGAAGCCCATGAGCTTGACGCCGTCCTCCTTGCGCTTGACGCGCTCGACGAACTTGCCGACGCCCTCACCCGAGTCGCGGATCTGCGCGAGCATCTGGAGCACCGCCTCGTTCGCGCCGCCGTGGAGCGGGCCCGAGAGCGCCTGGATGCCGGCGGAGATCGACGCGTAGAGGTTGGCCCCCGTCGAGCCGACGAGCCGGACCGTCGAGGTCGACGCGTTCTGCTCGTGGTCCTCGTGGAGGATCAGGAGCCGATCGAGCGCCTTCGCGAGGGTCGGCTCGATCTCGTACGGCTCGGCCATGTTGCCGAAGTTCAGCCGGAGGAAGTTCTCGACGAAGTTCAGCGAGTTGTCGGGGTAGAGGAACGCCTGCCCGATGCTCTTCTTGTGCGCGTACGCGGCGATCACCGGCAGCTTGGCGAGCAGGCGGATGGTCGTGAGCTCGACGTGCTCGGGATCGTGCGGGTCGGACGAGTCCTCGTAGTAGGTCGAGAGCGCCGCCACGGCGCTGGAGAGCACGGCCATCGGGTGCGCCGTGTGCGGGAGCGCGGAGAAGAACCGCTTGAGGTCCTCGTGGAGGAGCGTGTGACGCCGGATCTTCTCGTCGAACTCGCCGAGCTGGTCGGCCGTGGGGAGCTCGCCGTACATGAGCAGCCAGGCGACCTCGAGGTACGTCGAGTGCTCGGCGAGCTCCTCGATCGGGTAGCCGCGGTAGCGGAGGATGCCCTGCTCGCCGTCGATGTAGGTGATGGCCGACCGCGTCGACGAGGTGTTGACGAATCCGTAGTCGAGCGCGGTGAGTCCGGTCTGCCGGGTGAGCGTCGAGACGTCGATGCTGGCGTTGCCCTGCGAGGCGCGGTGGATCGGGAATTCGGCCGTTCCGCCGGGGAAGTTCAGCGTCGCGGTATCGGAGTTCACTCCGACGGATTCGTTCACGACGTTGCTCACGGCGTCTCCTGTGATCGTCACTGTCTCGCGGTTCCCTGCTCTCCGGTCCGGCACCGGTCGGCGCGCGCGGCCCGACTACAGCCTAGACGGGTCGGGCGCACACTGTCGCATCCGCCAATGGATCGCCCGATCGATTGGAGTGGTTGCACAGTCTCGGCTGCGATTCGGCGACGATCCGCGCGATCAGCGCACCGCGGTGGCCCTCAGCCGCGCGGCGGCCTGACGGATCCGCTCGTCCGTGGCCGTGAGCGAGAGCCTCACGTGCTGCGGGAAGTAGGGTCCGTAGAAGTGCCCGGGTCCGGCCAGGATGCCGAGGTCGGCGAGTCGTCCGATCGATTCCCACGCGTCGCGGCCCTCGGTCGCCCAGAGGTACAGCCCCGCCTCGCTGTGGTCGATCCGGAAGCCGGCGTCCTCGAGGGCGGGCCGCAGCAGGTCGCGCCTGGCCCGATAGCGCGCCTTCTGCTCCTGCACGTGCGCGTCGTCCGCGAGCGCGACGGCCATCGCCGCCTGGAGGGGCGCCGGCACCATGAGCCCGGCGTGCTTGCGGGCGGTCGTGAGCCGCGCGATCAGCTCGGGGTCGCCGCCGACGAACGCCGCGCGGTACCCCGCCATGTTGGACTGCTTCGACAGCGAGTAGATCGCGAGCACGCCGGTCGGATCACCGCCCGTCACCGCCGGGTCGAGCACGCTCGGGACGGCGCCGTCCTGCCACGGGTCCTCCCATCCGAGCTCGGCGTAGCACTCGTCGCCGACGATGATCGCGCCCAGTTCGCGGGCACGGGCGACGGCACCGCGCAGTTCGACCGCACCGAGCACCCGCCCGTCGGGGTTGCCCGGCGAGTTCAGCCAGACCAGCCGCGTGTTCGGGGGCCATTCGGCCGGGTCGTCGGATGCCACGGCCTCCGCACCCGCGAAGATCGCACCCATCTCGTACGTCGGGTAGGCCGCGCGGGGATGCACCACCGCATCGCCCGCACCCACGCCCAGGAATAAGGGGAGGAGTGCGACGAGCTCCTTCGAGCCGATCGTCGGCAGCACGGCATCCGCCTCGAGGCCCTCGACCCCCCGGCGACGGGCGAACCAGTCGACGATCGCACGTCGCAGCGCGGTCGTGCCGGTGGTCGTCGGGTAGGAGTGCGCGTCGGTCGCCGCCGCGAGGGCATCGCGCACGAGCTGCGGCGTCGGGTCGATCGGCGAGCCGATCGACAGGTCGACGATGCCGTCGCGGTGCGACGACGCTCGATCGCGATACGGGACCATCAGGTCCCAGGGGTACTCGGGCAGGGCCCCGAGCGCCATGGTCAGTGACCCTGCGGGGGCAGCGCCGCGATCAGCGGGTGGTCCTTGGGGATGACGCCGACCTTCGCCGCGCCCCCGGGCGAGCCGACCTCGTCGAAGAACTCGACGTTCGCCTTGTAGTAGTCGGCCCATTCATCGGGCAGGTCGTCCTCGTAGTAGATGGCCTCGACCGGGCAGACCGGCTCGCAGGCACCGCAGTCGACGCACTCGTCGGGGTGGATGTAGAGCGAGCGCTCGCCTTCGTAGATGCAGTCGACGGGACACTCGTCGATGCAGGCACGGTCCTTCACATCGACGCACGGCAGGGCGATGACATAGGTCACGGTGGGTCGCTGTCCCTTCGGTGATGCTGGACTGCCAGTCTATGCGCGCCGCGCCTCGCGCGGCGGCAGCGAGGGCCACGCGACGACCAATACGGAAATGATCGCGGGGCCGATCGCCCAGATCATGCCGACGACGCCGTCGGCGACGAGCACCGATCCGCCGGGGCCCGGGAGCGACAGCACGGCGACGACCCCGACCACGCCCGCTGCCGCGGCGGCCGCGGCCGCCC
>NZ_SDPL01000351.1 GCF_004135055.1 Agromyces binzhouensis
AGATCATCGCCCTCATCGGATCGGGGCGCGGTGCCTGACACGCCGCCCGAAGCGGCGGCCCGGGGGTCGGCGATGCCGGGTCCGGCGCCGGCCGCGCCGCTCGTCATGGGCGTGGTCAACGTCACGCCCGACTCGTTCAGCGACGGCGGGCGCTGGTTCGACGCGGATGCCGCGATCGGGCACGCCCTCCAGCTGGTGGCCGAGGGTGCGGACGTGCTCGACGTCGGCGGCGAGTCGACGCGGCCGGGGGCGGCGCGCGTCGACCCCGACGAGGAGCTGCGCCGGGTCATCCCGGTCATCCGCGAGCTCGCCGGGCGCGGCCTCCGCGTGAGCGTGGACACGATGCGGGCCTCGACGGCTCGAGCGGCGGTCGAGGCCGGCGCCGAGATCATCAACGACGTCTCCGCCGGCCTCGCCGACGAGGCGATGGCACGGATCGCCGCCGACTCCGGTGCGACCTACGTCGCGATGCACTGGCGCGGGCACTCCGACCGGATGGACGACCTCGCCGAGTACGACGACGTCGCGCGCGACGTGCGCGACGAGCTCGCCCGCCGCGTGGACGAGCTCGTCGCGGCCGGGGTGCACGCCGATCGGCTGATCCTCGACCCGGGCCTCGGCTTCTCCAAGCGCGCCGGGCAGAACTGGGAGCTGCTCGCCAACCTCGACGTGCTCGCGGAGCTCGGCCTCCCGATCCTCGTCGGCGCCTCGCGGAAGCGCTTCCTCGGCGCGCTGCTGCCCGAGGGTGCCCCGGTCGAGGACCGCGACCTGCCGACGGCCGTCGTCAGCGTGCTCTCCGCGCAGGCCGGGGCGTGGGGCGTCCGCGTCCACGACGTCGCGGGCACGCGCGTCGCCCTCGACGTCGCCCGCGCATGGCAGAGTGGACGACGTGGCCAGCACTCGTGATCGGATCGCCGTCACCGGCATCCGCGTGCGCGCGCACCACGGCGTGTTCGACTTCGAGCGCGAGCAGGGGCAGGAGTTCGTGATCGACGTGTCCGTCGCAGTCGACCTCGCCGCCGCGGCATCCGGCGACGACCTCGCGCGCACGGTGCACTACGGCGAGCTCGCGGTCGCCGTGGCCCGCGCGGTCGAACGCGACCCCGTCGACCTCATCGAGACGGTCGCCGAGCGGGTGGCCGCGGTCGCCCTGGGCTTCGACGCCGTCGAGGAGGCGACCGTCACGGTGCACAAGCCGCAGGCGCCCATCGAGGTGCCGTTCGACGACGTCGCGGTCACCATCGTGCGGAGCCGCGCGTGACCCGGGCCGTGATCGCGTACGGCGCCAACCTCGGCGATCGCGAGGCGACCGTGGCGTCGGCGACGCGCGCCATCGCCTCGGCCGACGGCATCGAGCTCGTCGCGGTCTCGCCCGTGTACGAGAGCGCGGCCGTCCGCCTCGACGGCGTCGATCCCGATGCGCCGCGCTACCTCAACGGCGTGATCCTCGTCGAGACCGAGCTCGAGCCGCACGCGCTCCTCGACCTGCTCCAGCGCGTCGAGGCCGAGCACGGGCGCACCCGCGAGACGCGGTGGGGCGACCGCACGCTCGACCTCGACCTCATCGACGTCCGCGGCGTCCGCCTCGCCGACGACCGGCTCGAACTGCCCCACCCGCGCGCCTGGGAGCGGGCGTTCGTCCTGCAGCCGTGGCTCGACGTCGAGCCCGACGCCGAGATCGCAGGTCGCGGGGCGGTCGCCGCCCTCCGCGCCGAGTCGACCGACGAGGTGGTCCGCCGGTGAATCGCACGCACGCCTCGACCCTCGTCGCGTTCGCGGTGGTCGGCCTCGCGGTCGGCTACCTCGGTGAACTCGCGCTCGTGGCGGGAGGGGCGACCGCGCTCGTGCCGCCGATCTCGCTCGCCGTGACGCTCATCGGCATCGGCGCGATCGTCGTGCTCGTGGCGTGGCCGATCCGGCAGGCCGTGCGCGGCGAACGCAGCCGCAGGGTCGACCCGTTCCGCGCAGCCCGCATCGCCGTGCTCGCCAAGGCCAGCAGCGTCACCGGCGCGCTCGTGCTGGGCGTCGGCATCGGCATCACGATCTTCCTGCTCACGCGAAGCGTCCTCCCGCCCGCCGGGACGATCTGGATGGCGGTCGCCACCGCCATCGGCGCCGCGCTGCTGCTGATCGGCGGACTCGTCGCCGAGCACTTCTGCACGCTCCCGCCCGACGACCCCGAAGAGGAGGGTTCGGCGCATGCCTGACCCCGAGCACGCCGCACCCGACGCACCGGTGTCGAGCGGCGCCGCCGACGTCCCCACGCTCGACGCTCCCGGATCGGGCGTGCCCGCGCCCGACGCTCCCGAGGCGGAGGCGCGCGCGCACGTCGACGACGACTGGCGCCGCGTCTCGCCGAAGCACGTGGTGGTCGAGGTCATCGGGTCCGTCATCGGCGCGGGCCTCACGGTCGCCGCGCTCCTCCTCGTCGGGTCGTGGTTCGACCTGCCGTGGGCGACGTGGGCCGGCATCGCGGTCGGCGTCATCGCGCTCGTCTCGATCGCGTTCGAGCCGCGCCGGGTCCGCTCGATCGGGTACCGGCGCCGGGCCGACGACCTCGTGTTCCGGCGAGGCATCATGTTCCAGCGCCAGGTGGCGGTGCCCTACGGCCGCATGCAGCTCGTCGACATCACGCGCGGGCCGGTGTCGCGGGCGCTCGGGCTCGCCGACCTGAAGTTCGTCACCGCCGCCGCGTCGACCGCCGTGACGCTGCCGGGGCTCCCCCTCGACGACGCAGAGGCCCTCCGCGACGAGCTCGTCGCCCTCGCCGAGACCCGCAGGGCGGGCCTGTGACCGAGCCTGCGGTCCGCACGCCGATCGGCCCGCTCGCCGACGGCGAATGGCATCGGCTCCATCCAGCGAGTCCCCTGCTGCGGGGCGGCCTCGTGCTCATCGCCGTGCTCGGGTTCGTGCTCGCGAACCTGCGGGAGCGCATCGTCGAGGTCTTCGTGCTGTTCTTCGCGCCCGGTGCCGAGGCGCCCGGCGAGACGCCGGACTTCGGCGGCGACTGGGCGGAGGACCCGGTGACCGGGCTGGTCGCGCGCGGGCTCGTCGGGTGGGCCATCCTCGGCCTCGTCGTCGTCATCGTGGTCGTCGTCCTCGCGTTCTGGTTCGCATGGCGGATGCACACGTTCCGGGTCACCGACGAAGCGCTCGAGGTGCGCAGCGGCATCCTGTTCCGGTCGCACCGCAGTGCCCGGCTCGATCGGATCCAGGGCATCAACATCGCACGCCCGGTCTTCGCCCGGATCTTCGGCGCGGCCAAGCTCGACGTCTCGGTCGCCGGCCAGTCGGGCAACGTCGACCTGTCCTACCTGGGCTCGGCGCAGGCCGATCGCCTGCGCGGGGACCTGCTGCGCCTGGCGTCGGGCGCCCGGCGGCAGGAGCCCGGTGCGCCGGGCGACGCCGTCCCGGT
>NZ_SDPL01000352.1 GCF_004135055.1 Agromyces binzhouensis
CCGCCCCGCGGCCCGTGCCTCCGTCGTGTCCGGCGCGGCCGCGGCATCCGCCCCGCGCGGTTCGACGGGGCCGGCGCGCTGCTCCTTCATGCGGTGCAGCAGCCACTGGCTCTTCTCGCCGTCTCCCCCGGTGCGGATGAGCGCGAGCCGCACGCGCCCGAGGGGCCCGCCGACCCTGCCGTGCAGCGTGAGGATCACCTCGTCGTCGCGCCACTTCTCGGTCTCGTAGGTGCCGGTGTCCCACACGGTCATCGAGCCGGCGCCGTACTGTCCCTCCGGGATGGTGCCCTCGAAGACCAGGTACTCCATCGGATGGTCCTCGGTCTGCACGGCGAGGTGGTTCGTGCCGGTGTCCTCCGGCACGCCCTTCGGCACCGCCCAGCTCCTCAGCACGCCATCGCGCTCGAGTCGCAGGTCGAAGTGCCGGCGCCTGGCGTGGTGCTCCTGGATCACGAAGCGCGGGTCGCCGTCGTTCGCGACGCCCCACGCCGACTCGGGCATCGGCTCGGGCGTCGACCCGGCGGTGCGCATCGCGAGGTAGGTGCTGAGCGGCCCGTCGGCGGATGCCTCGGCGACCGGGAGCATCGGATCGCCGCGTTCCGCGACGATCGCGATCACGTCGTCGGCTTCGAGCTGACGGAGTCCGGGGTCGTCGAGCTCGGCCCACGTGCGGGGCGCGGCGACGGTCGGGCGGAGGCGCCCGCGGAGCGAGTACGGCGCGATCGTGGTCTTCTTGGCGTTGTTCTGGCTCCAGTCGATGAGCACCTTGCCGCCTCGGAGGACCTTCTTCATGCTCGAGACGACGAGGTCGGGGTGATCGGCTTCGAGCGCCCGCGCGAGCTCGTGGGCGACGGCCGAGACCTGCTCGGAGGTCTGCCCGCCGTCGAGCGGGGCGTAGAGGTGGATCCCCTTGCTGCCGCTCGTGACGGGCACCGGGTCGAGTCCGATCGGGTGCAGGATGTCGCGGACCATCCGCGCGACCTCGGCGCACTCGGCGAGGCCGACGCCCTCGCCCGGATCGAGGTCGAACACCATGCGGTCGGGGTTCGCGGGCGCGCCGGCGGAGTCGAAGCGCCACTGCGGCACGTGCAGCTCGATCGCGCCCATCTGGGCGAGCCACACGAGCGTCGCCCGGCTGTCGGCGATCGGGTACGCCTTGTCGCCGTCGGAGTGGTGCTGCACCGCGCGGCGGATCCACTCGGGCGCGTGCTCGAGGTTCTTCTCGAAGAAGGCCTGCTCCGGATGCGTCGGAGTGCCGACGCCGTTCACCCAGCGCTTGCGCGTGATCGGCCGGCCCGCCACGTGCGGCAGCATCACGGACGCGATCTCGGCGTAGTAGGCGATCATCTCGCCCTTGGTCATGCCGGTCTCCGGGTACATGACCTTGTCGAGGCTCGTCAGGCGGAGCCGACGTCCGTCGACGTCGACCAGCTGCGCGGGGCCCTGCGCCATGTGCCCATCCTGCCCGTCGCGACGGGCGAGGGGTATCGCTCGGGCCGGGCGGGGTGTGTACTGGGGGTATGCGAGCCGTGTGGAAGGGGGCGGTCACGTTCGGCCTCGTCAACGTGCCCGTCAAGCTGTACAGCGCCACCGAGGACCACGACGTGTCCCTGCACCAGGTGCACGACGCCGACGGCGGGCGCATCCGCTACCAGCGCGTGTGCGAGATCGACGGCGAGATCGTGCCGTACCAGCACATCGACAAGGCGTACGACGACGGGGAGCGGACCGTCATCATCACCGACGAGGACCTCAAGTCGCTGCCGGCCGAACGCAGCCGCGAGATCGAGGTCGTCGAGTTCGTGCCGACCGACCAGATCGACCCGATCATGTTCGATCGGAGCTACTACCTCGAGCCCGACTCGGCGTCGAACAAGGCCTACGTGCTGCTCCGGGAGGCGCTGGAGTCGACGGATCGGACCGCGGTCGTGCGGATGGCGCTGCGGCAGAAGACGCGGCTCGCGGCACTCCGCGTGTTCGGCGACGTCCTCATGGTGCAGACGCTCCTGTGGAGCGACGAGGTGCGCCAGGCGAACTTCCCCGCCCTCGACGAGCCGGCGAAGATCACCGCGAAGGAGCTCGACCTGTCGAAGCAGCTCATCGAGAGCCTCTCGAACGACTTCGAGCCCGAGCAGTTCGTCGACGAGTACCAGCAGGAGCTCCGGACGCTGATCCAGGCGAAGCTCGAGCAGGGCGACGCCCTCGACACTGCCGCGACCTTCGGCGAGCAGCCCGAGGAGGAGGGCGGCGAGGTCATCGACCTGATGGAGGCGCTCCGGCAGTCGATCGCCGCGAAGCGCGGCGGCGGGGCGGATGCCGGGAAGACGTCGTCGGCGGGCTGAACCGGCCCGGAGGGCGCGTCAGCCGGCCAGGTTGCGGGCGATCTCGGATGCGATGGCGACCGTCGTCTCCTCGTCGGACGCCGTGACCTGCACCCAGTCCGCGCCGACCAGCAGGTCGACCGCGCAGTCGCCGTAGGTCGGATCGCACCGGAGGACGGCGACATCGGGCGCGACCAGGTCGAGTCCGAGCGCGGACCCGGCATGCACCAGGCCCCCGCCGTCGGCGATGCGGTCGTAGGCCCATCGGCCGCCGCGAACCCAGTCCGTGCCGACCACCAGCTCGTCGGCATCCGCTCGGAGCCACAGGCAGCCGCGGTCGCCGGCGATCGTCTTCGCCTCGGCCCATTCGCTCCACCCGCCGGCCGTCGGCGACTCGACGACGTCGGCGACGCCGGTGACCGATTCCACGACTGCGTCCGGAACGAGCTCCTGGCAGTCGACCGGGATCGCCGACTCCGTCGTCGCCTGCGGGTCAGGCGGGCTCGCGGCATCGACGGCGGCCACCGCGGCGTCGACCACGTGACCGAACGCCGTCGGGTCCGGCGCGCCCGAGCCGTCCGTCGCCTGCGCGTGGACCCAGGCACCGGACGCGACCTGCGTCGCAGTGCAGGTCCACCCGCCGCAGTCCGTGGCCGACGTCGGCATGCCGAGGCGGACCGCGGTGTCGCTCCATCCCCCGGCCTGCGGTGGGACGACGGTGACGAGGAGCCCGACGTGCGCGGGATTCGCGCCGTACTGGCTGTTGTAGGGCTCGCCGTTCGACCACTCGCACGCGAGGCCGCCCACGGCGATGATCGAGGTCATCCGAGGCAGGGCGATCCCGGCCGACGACGCGGTCACGAGCGGGTCGGTCGCCTCGACCGGTGCGGCGAACACGTCGCCGACGAGGGATGCGGGGACGAGGTCGTCGCATCCGAGGTCGTATCGGGACTCGGGTGGAGTCGATCCGGGCGCGGCCGCCTCGGTCGGGACGCCGGACGGGCTCGGCGCGGCCGCTTCGGTCGTCGGCGTCGCGATCTCGCCGGACGGGGTCGCGCAGGCGCTCAACACGGCCGCGGCCGCCAGC
>NZ_SDPL01000353.1 GCF_004135055.1 Agromyces binzhouensis
GACGGCGGCACGGCCGGCGAGCGCGCCCGAGGCGAAGCGCGCGACGACGGATGCCTCGGCGCCCGGCTCGATCCACTCCGTCCACACGGGTGCGTCGTAGGCCCGCCCGTCGAGCTCGACCCGCTCGTGCGCCCCGTCGGGCACGGGCCACGGCTCGTCGACCTCGATGCCGAGGAGGTCTCGCAGGGGGCCGGGTGCGCCGCCGGGGTGGACCTTCTCGGTCGCGTCGACCACGCCGGAGAACGGGCCGACGACCACGGTGCCGCCGTCGGCGGCGAACCCGGCGAGCGCGGCCACCTGCGCGGCATCCGCGACGTAGAGGTTCGGGACGACGACGAGGTCGTACCCGTCGAACGGGCCCGTGGCGCGCACCGTGTCCACCGCGTGGCCGAGCGCGTGCAGCGCCGCGTGCCAGGCCCGCGCCTGGGCGAGCCAGCCGAGGCGCTGCGAGGGCATCGACTCGGTCGCGCTCGAGCCCCACCAGGCGTCCCAGTCGACCACGAGCGCGACGCGGCTGCGCACGCGGGTGTCCTTCACCGGGGCGAGCCGCCGGAGCTCGCGCCCGAGGGCGGCCGTCTCGCGGAACGTGCGCGAGTGCTCGCCCCGGTGGCCGAGCATCGCGGAGTGGAACTTCTCCTGGCCGTAGCGGGCCTGGCGCCACTGGAAGAACATGGCGCCGTCGGAGCCGTGCGCGATCGCCTGCAGGCTGTCGATCCGCATGCGGCCGGGCGCCTTGGGCACGTTGACGTCGCGCCAGCTCACGGCGCTCGCGGCCTGCTCGAGCAGCAGCCACGGCTGCCCGCCCTTCAGCGAGCGCATGAGCCCGTAGTTCAGGGCCGCCGGGACGTGGGCGCGCGGATCGGCCGGGTCGGGGTAGGCGTCGTCGGTCACGAGGTCCTCGACCTCGGCGAAGCGCCAGTAGTCGAGTTCGCGGAACAGGCTCATGAAGTTGGTGGTCACGGGCAGGTCGGGGGTGACCTCGCGGAGCACGTCGACCTCGATGCGGAACAGCTCGAGCAGCGCGTCCGAGGAGAAGCGCTCGAAGTCGAGCAACTGGGTGGGGTTGACGGGGCCGGTCGCGCGGCGGGGCGGCTCGACCTGGTCCCACGCCGTGTAGCGCTGGCCCCAGACGTTCACGCCCCAGGCCTCGTTGAGGCCGTCGAGGTCGGCGTAGCGCTCCTCGAGCCAGCGGCGGAAGTGCGCGGCCGACTCGGGGCACCAGCACCGGGCGACGTGGTCGCCGTACTCGTTGGAGACGTGCCAGAGCACGACCGCCGGGTGCTCTCCGTAGCGCTCGGCCATGGCGCGCGCCATGCGGGCGACGTGCGAACGCCACACGGGCGAGCTCGGGCAGTACGCCTGGCGCGATCCGAACTCCAGGCGCCGGCCGTCGGCGTCCCACGGGAGCATCTCGGGGTGCCGTCGCACGAGCCAGGCCGGCGGCGTCGCGGTGGCCGTCGCGAGATCGATGCGGATGCCTCCGGCCCACAGGATCTCGATGACCCGGTCGAGCCACGCCCAGTCGTACACGCCGGGCTCGACCTCGAGCTGCGGCCACGAGAACACGGGGAGGCTGACGAGGTTGACCCCGGCCTCGCGCATGAGGCGCACGTCGTCGTGCCAGACCGCCTCGGGCCACTGATCGGGGTTGTAGTCGCCGCCGTAGGCGAGCGCGTCGAGGCGGAGGTGCCTCCGGGTCGCGTCCGTCACGTGGTGTCCTCTCCGTCGGGGCTCTGTACAGGTCTGCCTGCGCACTGTATTCTGTATACAGACAGGCTAGGCGGCAAGTCGAACAGGGTCAAGCCCTAGGCTTACGGCGTCGGCCCACCGGCTGGAGGATGGATGGCGATCGAGCGCAAGAACCTGCGTTCCCAGGTCCGCGAGGAACTGCTCGCCCGGATGCGCGCCGGGCGCGTGAGCCCGGGCGAGGGCATCAACGAGGTCCAGCTCGCCGCAGAGCTCGGCGTCAGCCGCACTCCGCTGCGCGAGGCGCTGATCGCCCTCGAGAGCGAGGGGCAGATCACGAGCGAGAACGGCAAGGGCTTCAGCTTCGTGCCCCTCTCCGCGACCGAGTTCGAGGAACTCGCGCCCGTCATGGCCGCCCTCGAATCGCTCGCGCTCGAACTCAGCCCGCGCGACGAGCTCCGCGAGATCGGTCGCCGGCTCTCGCAGATCTCGGCGGAGTTCGACCAGGAGGTCGTGGAGCACGCGCTCGTCGTCACGAAGGACGACGAGTGGCACGCGATCATGCTCTCCGCCTGCCCGAACCGCCGGCTCCTCGACGTCATCGAGAGCACGCGGGGCGCCTTCCACCGCTACGAGTCGCTGCTCGTCCCGAACGACGTCATGATCGAGCGCGTCGCGGCCGAGCACGCCGAGATCGCCCGGCACCTCGCCGACGGCGACGTGCCGGCGGCATCCGTCGCCCTGAAGGCGAACTGGATGAACGGCATGCGCCGGATCCTCGACAACGCGTCGAGCTCCTACTTCAGCGCCTGAGCCGGCCGGAACCGAACGGACCGTCATGTGCGGCCTCCGCACTCAGGCGCCGTCGCCCCGCGACAGCGCGACCGCGAGGTCGACGAACAGCGCCGCCGACCAGCCGAACGCGGTCGTCGCGGTCGGGGCGCGCTCGCCGGTGATGGGGTCGAAGTACTCGTGGGGGCCGCCGCCGTGCTGCACGAGCCGCACGGTCGCCTCGGCGAGGTCGCGGGCGCGATCGGGGCGTCCGGATGCCGCGAGGCCCTCGGCCACGAGCGCGTTCGTGTTGACCCAGACGGGCCCCCGCCACATCCGGGCGGGCGAGAAGGCGGGATCGCCGACGGCGACCGTCGGGATCCCCCACGGGGCCGCGAACCGGTCGGGTTCGTCGAGCGCCCCGACGAGCCGGTCCCGGATCCGGTCGGGCAGTCCGCCGGTCAGCAGCGGCATGAGCCCGACGATCGTGTCGCTCGCGACGGGCTCGCCGGCCGCCCGCGCGCGGAAGAGCCCGCGGTCCTCGTCCCACATGCCGAGCAGCAGGTCGAGCGTGCGCGCGGCCCGGGCGCGATGCCGCGCGGCCGCGGCACCGTCGCCCTCGAGGCGCTCGGCCAGGTCGGCGAGCTCGAGGTCCTGCCGCACGAGGTAGGCCGCGAGATCCGGCGACGTCGTCGGCAGCGGCCCGTCGAAGACGGGGCTGTCGTCGAGTCCCGACGAGTAGGGGTGACCATAGTCGGGCAGCCCGTCGCCGTCGAGGTCGGAGTGGGCGAACCACCAGTCCTGCGAGCGTCGGACGACCTCGAGGTGCGCCCGCGCCCAGTCCTCGGCGTGCTCGGCCGGCCCGGCGTCGAGCACCTTGCGCAGGGCCCACGCCGTGAGCGGCGGCTTGGTGAGCGGCACGGGCGCGGCCGGGTCGGCGACC
>NZ_SDPL01000354.1 GCF_004135055.1 Agromyces binzhouensis
GGCCGCGACGGGCGTGACGCCCGATTCCGGCGCGGTCGACGGGGTGCGCGAGACGGCGCGCACCTCGCGGTCGCCGGTGCGGAGGGCCGCGATCGTCTCGCGCCCGACGACGCCGGTGCCTCCGAGGACGACGTGGGTGGTCATGGCAGGTCCTTTCGCTGCGTGGCGTGCGTGGCGGGCGCGGCGTGCGCGTCGCCGGTGGTCGGGAAGAGCTCGGCCGTCGCCTCCTGGTGGGCGAGACGGCGGAGGCCGGCGATGAGCGCGTCGCCCACGACGGTGCCCACGACCATGAGCTCGGCGGCGAGTGCGGGGCTCTCGCGGTCGGTCAGGGCCGCGAGGTCGGCGCGCGCGATGCGGTCGGCCGCCGCGGCGTAGGCGTCGAGGTACGCATCGGACGGCTCGTAGCCGATCGCCGCGAGGTCGTCGAGCACCCGGGCTGCGAGGTCGAAGCCCGGGTTGTCGGGCGTCGTGCGCCACCCCTGTGCGCCTGCGAGCGCGGCCACGCGGCGTCGCGCGGCGTCGGATGCCTCGTGGTGCGCCCGCCCGTCGGTCATCGCGTGCTGCGCGGCCTCGAACGTGTCGGCCATCGAGCGGTCGTCGGCATCGAGCGTCGCGAGCACGCGCCTCGCGGCGGCGATCGAGAGCCCGCCCGTGTCGAGCAGCGCGCGCACGAGTCGCACGCGCTGCACGTGGGACTCGTCGTAGTCGGTCTGGTTGCCGCTCCGGCGCTCGCCCTCGTGGACGAGTCCCTCGCGCAGGTAGTACTTCAGCGTGGTGACGGGGGCGCCGCTCCGCCGGCTGAGCTCGGAGATCCGCATGCACTGAGAGTATCACTATCGATAGTGAAACTATCAGCAGCACGGGGCTCAGCGCGCCGACCCCCGCTCGTGCGCCCAGATCGCGAGCTCGACGCGGTTGCGCACGCCGATCTTCGCCATGAGGCTCGCGATGTGCGTCTTCACCGTGCTGAGCGAGATGTGCAGCGCCCGGCCGATCTCGTCGTTGCCGAGGCCGCGCGCGACGGCGGCGAGCACGTCCTCCTCGCGATCGGTCAGCGGCGTCGCGGGCGGGGGCGCCGCCGCGGATCGCGCCGCCGAGGCATCCGCCCCAGCGAACGCCTCGATCAACCGCACCGTCACGTTCGGGTCGATGAGCGCGTCGCCCCGCGCAGCCGCGTGCACGGCCTCGGCGAGCATCGTCGGTCCGGCGTTCTTCAACAGGAACCCGCGCGCGCCCGCGCGCAGCGCGCCGTACACGTACTCGTCGAGGTCGAACGTCGTGATCACGACGACGGGGATCGGGTCCGCGACGTCCGCGCCGGCGAGCATGCGCGTCGCCTCGAGGCCGTCCATCACCGGCATCCGGATGTCGAGCAGGCACACGTCAGGGCGGAGCTCGCGGGCGAACGCGACCGCCTCAGCACCGTCGCGGGCCTCGCCGACCACCTCGATACCGGGCTGCGCGTTCAGGATCATCCGCAGCCCGGCGCGCACCAGGCCCTGGTCGTCGGCGACGAGCACGCGCACGGGCGGGCGATCGCTCATGCCGACCATCCGCTGCGCGGCAGCACCGCCGTGACCGCCCAGCCGCGACCGTCGGCCGCCGGGCCCGTCGTGCAGGTCCCTCCGAGCACCGCGGCCCGCTCGGCCATGCCGGTGAGCCCGAATCCAGGGGCGACGGATGCCACGGGCGCGCCGTCGTCGCGGACGTCGATCCGCACCCCGTCCGCATCCACCCGCACGCGCACCTCGATGCGCGTCGTGTCCCGCGCGTGCCGACGCGCGTTCGTCACGGCCTCCTGCGCGATGCGGAACACCGCGGCGCCGACGGTCGACGGGACGGCGTCGAGATCGCCGTCCAGGTGCACGTCGACCTCGGGGTCGCCCGCGTCACCCCGAGCCCCGGCCCGCGCGAGGCGCCGCACGTCGGCGATGCCGGGGGTCGGCGCGAGCTCCGCGGCATCCGCTCGCCTGAGCACCCCCACCATCGACCGCATCTCGTCGAGCGTGCGCGACGCCTCGCCCTCGATGACGCGGAGCGCCTCGACCGCGGCAGCCGGGTCGGACTCGGCGACTGCGCCGCCCGCCTGCGCCTGGATCGCGATCGCCGACACGTGATGCGCGACCGTGTCGTGCAGGTCGCGCGCGAACTGCTCCCGCTCGAGCAGGCGGACACGGTCGAGCTCGCGCGCCCGCGCGGCCGCGCGCTGCCGGAACGCGATGCCCAGCGTCATCGTCGTGACCACGACCGCGATGCCGCCGATCACGTCGGCCGGCGTCGACTCGCCCAGCGGCAGCGAGATGAGCGTACCCGTCAGCACGAACGCCGTGCCGCCGAGCATCGCTCGCCCCGAACCCCAGCGCATCACGGCGTAGACGAGGACCAGGAAGTACGCGGTCGCGACGAGTTCAGGATCGCCGCCCGCGATGAGTCCGGCCGTCCACCCGACCGCGAACGCGAGCGCCAGCATCGTCAGCGGGCGGGTGCGCCGCCACAGCAGCGTCGGCACGAGCGCGACGAGCACCACCGCCCAGAGCCAGCGCCACGGGACATCCGCTCGCAGCGTCGCCTCGAGCAGGATGAGCGGCGGAAGCACCGCGACGAGCAGCCAGTCGCGCCAGACCCGGCGGGGCGGCGGTGGGGCGGCGACCGGAGCGTCCCACAGTGCCCTGGCGGGGCTCGTCATGCCCTCATGATAGGCGCGCATCGGCCGCCGGGGATCGGCCGGAAGTACGGGAACGACGGGGCTCCCGAGGCGTTCGCGGCGCTCGCGGCGCCTGCGCCGCCCGTCGCCGGATGACGACCTCAGCGACGACGAGGTTGATCACCCAGCCCGCACCCATCAGCACCGAGTGCATCACCTGGTCGGGCGCGCCGAGCAGGAGCGTCCACGGCAGGAAGGTGAACACCTGCGTGCCGGCGCCGAGTCCGATCGCGTAGGCACGTGTCATCCACGCGCTGTGCGCGGTGACGTCGCCGCGACGGATGGCGGCGAAGGCGACCACGATCGCGGCCGCCATCGCCGAGCCGAACACGAGCCGCATCACGAACAGGCCCGGCCCGTTGATCGCCGGCATGTCGTAGGTCAGGGTCATCCACAGCGCCGACCCCGCGGACAGCAGCCCGGCGGGAGCGACGATGCGGCCGGCGATCCGGTGCCACCGCCGTCGGCGGAGGGACGGCGCGAACTGCAGCGCGCCGAGCACGAGGAACACGACCGAGCCGACGATGTGGACGATCACGGGCACGGGGGAGTCGACGAAGCGGGCGTTCTCGGCGGTCGCGGGGGCGCCGGTGGCGAGCGTCGTGATGCGGAACGCGCCCGCGGCGACCGGCACGAGGCTGAGCGCGATGAGGCCGGCGGGCGCGAGCCACTCGGGGCGGCGG
>NZ_SDPL01000355.1 GCF_004135055.1 Agromyces binzhouensis
CAGTTCGGCGGCGAGGCCGCGGAGGTTCTGCGCGACGGCGGGGCTCGCGGCGGTGGCGATGAGCACCTCGGGCGCGTCGGTCGGGGCGTCGCCGAGGACGATCGCGCCGTAGGCCTCGCGGGTCCGGATCGCGGCGATGGCTGCGTCGCGGTCGTCGTACCGCTCGAGCGCGATCGCGCCCTCGGCCTCGTCGGCGACCCGCTCCTCGACCTGCGTCACCGCCGCGTCGGGACCGACGACGCCGACGGGCAGGTCCTTGGGCTCGGCGGTGACCGAGGGCCAGGCGAACGCGAGCAGGATGACGCCGACGACGAGTGAGAGGACGGCGCCGATGCCGACGGCGCGGCCGATCGGCGTGCGGTGCGTGGTGTGGGAGGACATGAGCGGCTCCTTCATAAAAAACGAATGCTCGTTCGTTATAATGGACCCGCGACGTAGGATCGTCAAGCGACGGGAGGAGTGCCGATGCCCAAGGTGAGCGACGAGTACCGCGCGGCGCGCCGCGAGGAGATCCTCGACGTCGCCCTCAGGTGCTTCGCCGAGCGCGGGTACGCGAAGACGTCGATCGCCGACCTCGTCGAGGCGTCCGGACTGTCGGCCGGCGCGATCTACGGCAACTTCCCCGACGGCAAGAAGGAGCTGTTCGCCGCGGCGGCGGCACGCGTGCTCGAGTCGCGACGCATCGAACTCGCCGAACGCCGCCGGGACGGCGGCCCGCTCTCACCCGGCGAGGTCGTCGCGACGCTGCTCGGAGGCATCCGCAACGAGCCCTTCAGCGCAGTCCTCCCCCAGCTCTGGTCGGAGGCGATCGTCGACCGGGAGATCCGCGATCTCGTGCAGGTCGTGTTCCTGCGCCTCCGCACCGCGATCGGCGCGCAGCTGGCCGAGTGGGGGCGCGCGCACCCCGACCGCGTCGACGGCGACCCGGCCGCCTGGGCCGAACGCGTCACCCCGGTCATCCTGAGCGCCGCACCGGGATTCGTCCTGCAGCGCGCCCTCCTCGACGACTTCGACGAGGACGCCTACCTCGCCGCGCTCGGCGAGGCGCTGGTCCACTGACGCGCGAGCGACCGGCCGCGCCTCGTCCATCGCGACCGGCGGACGCCGCGGCATCCGCCGGTGCGGGTCAGATGCCCTGCCAGTCGGGCTTGTTCGCCCAGGCGTGACGGTAGTAGCCCGCGTGCTCGAGCCGCGACGCGGCCGCCTCGTCGACGATGACCGTCGCGTGCGGGTGCAGCTGGATCGCGGAGCCGGGCTGGCTCGCGGACACCGGGCCCTCGACCGCCGCGGCGATCGCCTCGGCCTTGGCCTCGCCGAAGGCGAGCAGCACGAGGTGGCGCGCGCGGAGGATCGTGCCGATCCCCTGCGTGATGCAGTGCATCGGGACGTCCTCGATCGAGTCGAAGAACCTCGCGTTGTCGATGCGGGTCTGCTCGGTGAGCGTCTTCACGCGCGTGCGCGAGGCGAGCGAGGAACCGGGCTCGTTGAAGCCGATGTGCCCGGTCCGGCCGATGCCGAGGACCTGCAGGTCGACGCCCCCAGCGGCGTCGATCGCCGCCTCGTAGGCCTCGGCCGCGGTGCGGATCGTCGCCGGATCGCCGTTCGGCACGCGGATGAGCTCCGGCGTCAGGCCGAGCGGCTCGACCACCTCGCGCGTGATCACCTGGCGGTAGCCCTCCGGGTGCCCCGCCGGCAGCCCCACGTACTCGTCGAGCGCGAAGCCGCGGACGCCGGCGACCGCGATGCCCTCGGCATCGATGCGACGCGCGAGCGCACGATAGGTGCTGAGCGGCGTCGAGCCCGTGGCCAGGCCGAGCACGGCGTCGGCGCGCGCGCGCAGCAGGTCGGCGATGGCGGATGCCGCGAGCTCGCCGGCCTCCTCCTCGTCACGGACGATCACGACCTCTGCCATGCCGGCTCCTCCACTTCCTCTCCGATCAGGGCGGCGCCGACGGCGGCCGCCGGGAACCCGCGCGGGATGACCTGCACCCGGCGGGGCAGGTCGAGCGACGCGAGGAACGCGGAGTCCTCGGCCCATGCCGCGAGCACGCGCCGCGTGCCGCCCAGCAGCCGATCGCCGAGCGCCGCGAGTCCGCCGCCGATCACGATGTCGTCGACGTCGGTCGTGAGCGCGAGCAGGCGCACCGCCGAGGCCACGCCCACCAGGAAGCGCTCGCGCACCGCGACGGCGTCGGGCTGGCCGGCATCCGCCCGGTCGAACAGGTCGACCGCCGGGTACCGGTGCACCCCGGGCCACTGCGACGCGAGCGCCGAACCCGACGCCAGCGTCTCGAGGCAGCCGCGCTGCCCGCAGGCGCACTGCTCCCCCGCCGGGTCGACCGGGATGTGCCCGATCTCGCCCGCGACGCCGCGGCCTCCGCGCAGCAGGTGCCCGTCGAGGACGATGCCCGCCGCGAGCCCGGTGCCGAGGTTCAGGTAGGCCATGGAGTGGGCGCGGATGCCGTCGGCCACGCCGAGCAGGTGGTGCGCGCCGAGCGCCGCCGCCTTCACGTCGTTCTCGATCCGGACCTCGACGCCGAGCCGGTCCGCGAGCCGCGGACCGAGGTCGAGGCCCTCGAGGCCGAGGTTCACCGCGTGGGTGACGCGGCCCGTCGCCGAGTCGACCGAGCCGGGGATGCCGATGCCGATCGACTGGAACGCGCGGGCGTCGACGCCGGCGAGCTCCGACATCCGCTCGACCGTGCGGAGCGCCGTCGCGACGACCGCCTCCGCCCCGAACCCCGTCGGCATGCGGACCTGGTCGCTGAGCTCGCCGTCGGCGCCGATCGCGACGGCCGCGGTCTTGGTCCCGCCGATGTCGATCCCGAGCCTCACGACACCTCCGCCGTGGCGGTCAGCGCGTCCTGCACGAGCTCGGCGAACGTCGCGGCGACGCCGCGCGAGGCGCCGAACGTCGCGATGTCGGCAAACGCGAGGTCCTCGCTCGGCCAGCCCATGTCGACCGTCACCACGTCGGCGCGCGCCGCGCGCAGGCGCTCGATCGCGTCGACCGCGAAGGCGTGCCGGTGCAGGTCCTTGCCGATGACGACGACGGGTCCGGCGAGCGCGGCCGGGTCGGGCAGCGGGGTCGCGGCGTCGAGTCGGAGCTCGGCGGCGTCCGTCAGCCACGCCGGTGCGGGGCGCTCGGGGTCGGTCGCCGCGACGAGGGCGAAGGGACCCCACGGGACGCCGCCGACGGCGATGTTCGCGACGGTCTCGACGCGGACGATCGTGCCGACCGAACCGGTCGCGCAGAGCCGGTCGAGCGCACCGGGCGCGACGTGGAAGGATGCCGCGACGCGGTCGGCGAGACCTGCGGGCAGGCCGAGCGGCAGCCCGATCCCGGGGGCAGCGGATGCCGCGGCCCCGCCGGTCGGTCG
>NZ_SDPL01000356.1 GCF_004135055.1 Agromyces binzhouensis
GATCGCACGCCCCGCCGCGCGCCCCGTGAACAGGCACCCGCCGAGGAACGTCCCCTCGAGCGCCCGATAGCCGTGCACGCCGCCGCCGCCGAAGCCCGCGGCCTCGCCGACCGCGAACAGGCCGGGAACGGGCGCGCCGTCGGCGCCGAGCGCACGCGAATCGAGGTCGGTCTGGATCCCGCCGAGGCTCTTGCGCGTCAGGACGTGCAGCTTCACGGCGATGAGCGGTCCGGCCTTGGGATCGAGGATGCGGTGCGGCGGCGCCACCCGGATGAGCTTGTCGCCGCGGTAGTTCCGGGCGCCGCGCACGGCGGTCAGCTGGAGGTCCTTGGAGAACTCGTGCTCCACCTCGCGGTCGCGCGCGACGATCTCGCGCTCGACGTTGTCGGTGTCGAGGACGTCGCCGGGGTCGAGGCGACGCATCCCGTCGAGGAGTTCCGGGAGGGTGTCGGCGACCACGAAGTCGACGCCGTGCTGCTTGAAGGCCTCGACCGGGCCGGGCGCCCCCGAGCCGAGGCGGTCCGCCAGCAGGCGGAGGTCCCGGTTCGTCAGGTCGGGGTTCTGCTCGCTGCCGGAGAGCGCGAACTCCTTCTCGATGATGCGCTGGGTGAGCACGAACCACGAGTGGCCGTGGCCGGTGTGCGCGAGGTGCTCGAGCGTGCCGAGCGTGTCGAAGCCGGGGAAGAGGGGCGCGGGCAGGCGAGCGCCGGTCGCGTCGAACCACATCGACGAGGGGCCGGGGAGGATCCGGATGCCGTGGCGGGCCCAGACCGGGTCCCAGTTGGTGATGCCCTCGGTGTAGTGCCACATGCGGTCGCCGTTCACGAGACGGGCACCGGATGCCTCGGCGATGCCGAGCATGCGGCCGTCGACGTGCGCCGGGACGCCCGACAGCATCTCGGACGGGGGCGTGCCGAGTCGATCCGGCCATGCCGCGCGGACGAGGTCGTGGTTGCCGCCGATGCCACCGGAGGCGACCACCACGGCCGGTGCCCGGAGCTCGAACCCGCCGACGACGTCGCGGTTGGATCCCACGCCGCGGTCGACCTCGTCGGGCGCGAGCCGCGCGCCCCTGACGCCGACCACGGCGCCGTCCTCGACGATGAGGTCGTCCACCCGGTGACGGAACCGCAGCGACACGAGGCCCGCCGCCTCGCCCGCGCGAACGCGTGCGATGAACGGCTCGAGCACGCCGGGCCCGGTGCCCCAGGTGATGTGGAACCGGGGCACCGAGTTCCCGTGCCCGACCGCCATGCCGGCGCCGCGTTCGGCCCAGCCGACGACGGGGAAGAACTTCAGGCCCTTCCCCCGGAGCCAGGACCGCTTCTCGCCGGCCGCGAACTCGAGGTAGGCCTCGGCCCATCGGCGGCCCCACTCGTCCTCGTCGCGGTCGAAGGCGGCGGTCCCGAGCCAGTCCTGGCGTGCGAGCTCGAGCGAGTCGCGCACGCCGAGCCGTCGCTGCTCCGGCGAGTCGACCAGGAACAGTCCGCCGAACGACCACCACGCCTGCCCGCCGAGGCTCGCCTCCGGCTCCTGGTCGACGATCACGACGTGCTTGCCCGCGTCGACGAGCTCGGATGCCGCCACGAGGCCCGACAGGCCGCCGCCGACGATGACGGCGTCGTACTCGGCGCGATCGTCGGGCGTCGCGAGGGGAGCGGTCGGGTCGGCCACGGGGGACTCCTTCGTCTCGGGCGGTGCGGCGGATGCTCCGGGGAGCGGGCGAGGCCCCGGGCTACTCCTCGAACGTGTTCACCATGGCGAACGCCGCCCGCTGGAGATAGTCCCACAGGGTGGCCTCCGCGATGGGCGGGAGGTCGAGCGTGTCGACGGCCGCGCGCATGTGGGCGAGCCAGCGGTCGCGAGCGTCGGGGTTCACCTTGAACGGCTGGTGCCTGAGCCGCAGGCGCGGGTGCCCGCGCTGCTCTCCGTACGTCGTCGGTCCGCCCCAGTACTGCTCGAGGAACATCAGCAGCCGCTCCTCGGCGGGGCCGAGGTCCTCCTCGGGGTACATGGGCTTCAGGACGGGGTCGTCCGCGACGCCCCGGTAGAACTCGTGGACGAGCCTCGCGAAGGTCTCGTGTCCGCCGATCTCGTCGTAGAAGCTCGGCGCGGGGAGGTTGTCGGGCAGGCTCACGGGGTGTCCTCCGGGCTGGGGTCGGTGACGGTCGGGACGCTGCCCGTGCCGGTGACGGTCTTGGCGGCGCGCATGGCGCGGAGCAGGCGCTTGCTCGGCGCCTGGCGTTCCATGACGGGGCTGGGCTCGGTCTTCGGCGGCTTCGCCCCCTTCACGCGGGTGACGCCGTCGAAGCCCGACAGCACGACGCTCGTGAGGCTGGGCAGGGTCAGGCCCATCTCGTCGAGCGTGCGCTTGAGCCGGACCCGGAGCTCGCGGGCGACGTCGTCCTTCGACGAGGTCCGGACCTTCATGACGATGCGGATGATCATCGCCTCGGACGAGACCGACTCGAGGCCCCAGATCTCCGGCTTCTCGAGCACGCGCGAGCGCCACTTGCCCGAACGCGCCATCTCGTCGGCGGTGCCGAGCATCGCCGCCTCGACCTCGTCGACGTCGGCCGTGTACGGCACGGCGAGGTCGATGATCACGCGAGCCCACCCCTGCGACATGTTGCCGACGCGGTTGATCTCGCCGTTGCGCACGAACCAGAGCGTGCCGTTGACGTCGCGAATCGAGGTCACGCGGATGCGGACCTCCTCGACGATGCCCGACGCGTGGCCGAGGTCGACGATGTCGCCCACGCCGAACTGGTCCTCGACGACCATGAACATGCCGTTCAGGGCATCCTTCACGATGTTCTGCGCGCCGAAGCCGAGCCCCGCGCCGATCGCCGCCGAGAGGAGCGTGAAGGACCCGAGGATGTCGGGCGCGAGGATCATGACGACGAGGAGGACGACGATGACGGCGATCGTGACGTTGACGATGTTCGTGAGCACGGAGCCGAGCGTCCGGGTCCGCTGGACCACGCGCACCGCAGCGAGGGGGGAGGCGGCGTTGAGCGCCTGCGTGTCGGTGACCTCCTGCTTGCGCTTGACGCCCGTGACGATCTGGTTCACGGTGCGGCGGATCACGATGTGCAGCAGCCAGCGCACGAGCAGCGCGACCGCCACGACGACGGCGATCGCGATCAGGTTCGACAGGACCTGGCCGTACCACGTCTGCCAGAACCCGTCGACCTGGACCCAGATGTCGACCTGCTCGGGGTCGGTCTCTTCGAACGCGCGCATGATGCTCGAATCCTACTGAGCCGGACCGGGGTGCATGCTGCACGCCCGGCGACGGCCCGCGGCCCGCCGACGGCCCCTGGCGGGGCGGCCGC
>NZ_SDPL01000357.1 GCF_004135055.1 Agromyces binzhouensis
GCCCGAGACGTCGCCGAGCGGTCCGTGCAGCCGTTCGGCGCGCCCGAGGGCCGGCGCGCGTCCGTCGGCCGGCCTGCGCAGCAGGACGTAGCCGAAGCCGACGGACTCGACCGCGCGAGCCGCGAAGTCCTCGAGCCACGCGCCGTGCAGCGCCTCGAACTCGGGCGTGCCCGGCCGCGTCCCGCCGTCGCGGATCCACGTCTCGGCGTACTCGCTGGGATCCTGGCGCTCGCGCTCGACGATCCAGTACTCGAGTCCCGCCTCGGCAGCCCACCCGGCGACGCGTTCGAGCCCGTCGGCGAGGTCGTCGCCGGCGCGACGGTACTCCCAGTTCCCGAGCAGCTGCGCGATCCCGCCGGGTGCGAGGTGGCCGGCAGCGCCTCCGACGACCGCTTCGACGATGGCGTCGCCCACCAGACCGCCGTCGCGGTAGTCGTATGCCGGGACCCCGTCGCGGCGCGGCGTGATCACGAAGGGCGGGTTCGACACGATGCGATCCACCTGCTCGCCGCCGAGCGGTTCGTAGAGGCTGCCGAGCCGGAAGTCGATGCCGTCGATGCCGTTGAGCGCCGCGTTCAGCCGCGCGAAGCGCAGCGCCCGCGCCGAGATGTCGCTCGCGATGACGCGGTCGCTGAAGCGCGAGGCGTGCATCGCCTGGATCCCGCACCCCGTGCCCAGGTCGAACGCGGTCGCGGTCGGCCGCTGCAGCAGGAGGCCGCTCAGCGTCATCGATGCGCCGCCCACGCCGAGCACGTACTCCTCGGGCAGTGCGCCACCGGTCGCCATCTCTCCGGGGTCCGATGCGATCCACCACTCCCCGCTCCCGGCGGCGTCGGTGAACGCGTAGGGACGCAGGTCCATGACCGGCACCGCGCGGGCGCCCTCGAGGCGCACCATGCCGAGCGCCTCGGCCCGGGCGGCGCCGAGGCCCGGCAGTGCTGCGGCGAGGTCGACGGATGCCACGGGCACGCCGAGCAGGAAGCACCGCACGAGCGTCGCCAGCGAGCGCTCGTCGGCCCCGACGTGCGCGAGCGCGCGCAGGGCGGGGACGCGGTGGCCACGGCGGAGCGCCGCGCCGGGATGGGTGGACGTCTCGGCAGCACCGCGCTCCCAGAGCGATTCGATCGCAGCGACCGTGTAGCCCGCGGCGTCGAGGTCGCCCGCGAGCGCCTTCGCTGACTCGTCGTCGTGCGTATGGTCGGGGTGGCCCGCGGGTGTGCTCACGCTGGTATTCAACCAGTCGCGATCGGGCGTCCGTCGGAACCGCCCGACCTCCGGCGGGGTCGCCGGCCGGACGTGTTCACCTCGCGGTCGCCCACGCGTCGTCGCCGCGTCCTCCGCTCGCCGCCTGCGCGTCACCGCGCGTCCACGCGGCGCAGGGGCGTGTAACCCGCACGACACACGCGCCAAGTACCGTCGGTTACCATCGGACGAGCGAGGGGAGGTCGCACATGGCAGAGCCGACCACGCTCGAGCGCCTGCGACAGGACGCGCGAGACGAACTCTCCGCACTCATCGAACTGCGGTGCCGTCTCGGGGAGGACCCGTGGGCGTTCCTGCCCGAGCTGCCCTCCGTCGACGAGCAGGTCGTCGCGACGCTCCGCGAGGAACGCCTGCACTCGGAACGGTGGAGCCCCGCGCGTGCGCGCGCCTACCACCCGACCGCCCGGCGCGGCGCCGTCGAGCGCTTCGAGTACGAGATCCTCCGCGACATCGCGATCGACCACCCCGACCTGAGCACCGCGGTGTGGAGCATGCTCGGCCGCGTGCCGACCAACTGGTGAGGTCCGCCGGGGAGTCCGCCCCGGTTCGCGGCAGGGTCAGGTCGCGGCCGGTGCGTCCGCTGCATCCGCCCGTCGCTGCACGCGCATCCACGTGACGAAGCCGATGAGCGTGAACACGCCGTAGAAGAGGTAGAGCAGCGCCGATGCGTAGAACCCGGCGCTCACGAGCAGCGGAACGCCGACGATGTCGACCGCGACCCAGATCAGCCAGAACTCGGTCCAGCCGCGCGCCATGCCCCAGGTCGCGAGCAGCGACCCGACGAAGATCCACGCGTCGGCCCAGACCGGCTCGAACGACCCGAGCGCGCGGAAGATCGGGGTGAGCGCGAGCGTCCCGCCGACGAGCAGCACGGCGAGGAGCACGCGTTCCCGGCCCGTCGCCCAGCGCGGCGTCACGGCCGGCGCGGATGCGTCGCCGTGCCGGTTGCGCGACCACTGGATCCAGCCGTAGATCGAGACGATGATGAACATGACCTGACGCGCCGCCTGTCCCAGCAGGTTCACGGGGTTCGGCGTGCCGAACACGGCCCCGAGGAACACGGTGAACAGCAGGACGTTCCCGATGATGCCGACCGGCCACGCCCACACCCTGCGGCGGAGGCCGCCGAGCGCCGACGCCAGGCCGAACGCGTTCCCGACGATCTCACGCCAGAGGATGACCTGGTCGCCGATCACCAGCTGCGCGTCGAACAGCCACGCGATCGGGTTCACGGGGCGACCGCCGCGCCGTCGGGCGACGCCGAGCGGTCGCGTCGCACCCGCCGCACGAGTGCGGCGACGGCCCGCCATCCGAGCAGGAACGCGGCCAGCGTCAGCGTGGCGACGATGACGAACGCGAACGCCGCACCCGACCCCGTCGCGACGCGCAGCAGCATGCCGACGAGCACCGCGGCCAGCCACGCGGCGATGCCGGTCGGCCGTACGGCGAGCGGATGGCGCCACCCGCGCACCACGAGCCATCCGATCGCCAGGCCGACCAGGAACGGCCACGCCGTCTCCCATACGCCGACCGCGTCGACGACCTCGCGATGGCTGCCTCGGCCGATCGCGGCGAACGCGACCACGAGGACGACGTCGACCGCGCCGGCGACGACCGCCGTGACGGCGGGACTGGAGGCGGGGGCGGGCATGCGACCATCGTAGGTCGCCCGGCACCCCTAGTCGGTGGCGAGCCCCCGGAGCTCGCCGGCGGTCGTCACGGGCAGCGCGCACACGAACGACCGGCATCGGTAGGCCGCGGCGCGGCCGTCCCGCAGCGTCCGCCCGGCGAACAGCTCGAATCCGGCCTCCGCGAGTGCGTCGGCCTGCGCCTCGGTGACGATGGCCGTGACGGATGCCTCCTGCCGGCGCGCCTCGTCGACCAGTTCGGCCGCGGGGCGGACCTGTCCGACCGACGTGGCGCGCACGTCGTCGGGGACGATCACGACGAGCTGCAGGAGCGGCGCCGCGAGCCGAGCCATCACGCCGAGCGCCCCGCCGAACGCGATCGGCCGCGTCGGCGCGATGCCGGCGACCACGCGCATGGCCGCCTCGGCCAGGTCCCGGTATCGCT
>NZ_SDPL01000358.1 GCF_004135055.1 Agromyces binzhouensis
GGGGTGGCTGGTCGCCGCCCGGCGGCGCACGCGCACTGGACGCTGATCGCCGGGCGCCGTTCCCCGCAGCTCAGCCGCGCAGCGCCCTGAGGGTGTTCGCCGTCGCGATCGCGGCCTCCGCGGCCTCGCGGCCCTTGTCCTCCTTCGACCCGGGCAGGCCGGCCCGGTCGAGGCCCTGCTGCTCGTCGTCGAGGGTCAGCACGCCGAAGCCGACGGGCTTGCCCGTGTCGAGTGCGACGCGGGTGAGGCCGTCGGTCGCGGCCGACGAGACGTACTCGAAGTGCGGCGTGCCGCCGCGGATGATGACGCCGAGCGCCACGACGGCGTCGGCCCCGGCCTCGAGCGCCGCCTTCGACACCACCGGGAGCTCGAAGCTGCCCGGTACGCGCACCAGCTCGAATGCGGCGCCCGCCGCTTCGAGGGTGCGCGTCGCGCCCGCGATGAGCCCGTCGGTGATCTCGTCGTGCCAGCTCCCGGCGACGATCACGACGCGGAGGCCCTCTCCGTCCACGTCGAATTCGGGTGATCCGGTGCCGCTCATGATGCGTGTCCCTTCAGCAGTTCCTCAGCGGCAGCATCGGTCAGCTGCCGGTCGTCGATGGCGTGTCCCATGCGGGTGCGCTTGGTCTCGAGGTAGCCGGCGTTCACCGCGCCGACGCCCACCACGAGGGGGAGGCGGTCGGCGATCCGGATGCCGTGGGCCTCGAGCTGGTGCACCTTCTCGGGGTTGTTGGTGAGCAGGCGCACGCGCTCGATCCCGAGGTCGTCGAGGATCGCGCTCGCCGCCGTGTAGTCGCGCGCGTCGATCGGCAGGCCGAGCGCCACGTTCGCGTCGAGCGTGTCGAGGCCGCCCTCCTGGAGCCGGTAGGCGCGCAGCTTGTTGATGAGCCCGATCCCGCGGCCCTCGTGGCCGCGGAGGTACACGACCACGCCGCCCCGGTCGGCGATCGTCGACAACGCCGCATCGAGCTGAGGGCCGCACTCGCACTTGAGCGAGCCGATCGCCTCGCCCGTCAGGCACTCGGAGTGCACGCGCGTGATCGCTCCGGCGGGGTCGGCCGCGGGGTCGCCGGCGATGATCGCGAGGTGGTCGGCACCCGTGTTGCGGTCGCGGTACGCGCGTACGCGGAACATCCCATGCATGGTCGGCAGGTTCGTCTCGACCTCGAACTGCACCCGGGCCGATTCGTCGATCGAGGCGGGGGACTCGCCGGCCGCGAGGTCCTGCCCGCCGTGGCGGGCGCGGAGCCAGTCGACGAGTGCCGCGACCGTCGTCACCGGCAGGCCCTCTCGCTCGCCCAACTCGATCAGGCCGGGCAGGCGCATCATCTCGCCGTCGTCCTCCACGAGTTCGCCGATCACGCCGACGGGGGAGAGGCCGGCGAGGCGCATGAGGTCGACCGCGGCCTCGGTGTGGCCCGCACGCTCGCGGACGCCGCCGTCCACCGCGCGGAGCGGGAGGATGTGCCCGGGGCGGATGAGCGTGTCGGGCGTCGAATCGGGGTCGGCGAGCACGCGCAGGGTGTGGGCCCTGTCGGATGCCGAGATGCCCGTCGAGGTGCGGTCCGCCGCATCCACCGACACCGTGTACGCGGTGCCGCGCGCGTCCTCGTTGCGTTCGACCATGAGCGGCAGGCCGAGCCGGTCGGCGAACGAGTTCGGCATCGGCGCGCAGAGGTAGCCGCTCGTGTTCCGGACCATCCAGGCGATCCACTCGCGGGTCGCGAACTCGGCTGCCATGATCGCGTCGCCCTCGTTCTCGCGCGCTTCGTCGTCGGCGACGATGACGGGCTTGCCGGCGCGGAGCGCGTCGAGCACCTCGGGGATCGTGGCGAGGCTCATCGGTCGCCTCCGATCGACGAGGACGCCGGGTCGTCCGCGCGGACCTCCCGGCCCGCCCCGCCCGGCTCGGCGAGCGACGAGGGCAGGGCGTGGTGGGCGTCCAGGCGCAGCATCCGCTGGACATGACGGGCGAGCACGTCGGTCTCGAGGTTCACCCGGTCACCCGGCGCGAGCGATCCGAGCGTCGTCGCCGAGAGGGTCTCGGGGATGAGCGAGACCTCGAACCACGACCCCTCCGGCTCGTCGCCGAGGCCGCTGACGGTGAGCGAGACGCCGTCGACGGCGATCGATCCCTTGTCGACGACGAGCGCGGCGAGGCTCGCGGGGAGGGAGAAGCGCACCACGCGCCACGCATCGCCCGGGACGACCTGGAGCACCTCGGCGGTGCCGTCGACGTGCCCCTGCACGATGTGGCCGCCGAGCCGATCGCCCACGAGGGCCGCGCGCTCGAGGTTGACCCGTCGACCCCCCGCCACGGTGTCGAGCGTCGACATCGCGAGCGTCTGCGCCATCACGTCGGCGGTGAACGTCTCGTCGGATGCGTCGACGACGGTGAGGCACACGCCCGAGACCGCGATCGAGTCGCCGTGGCGGACGCCCTCGACCACCTTCGGCCCGCGGACCGTCACGCGCATGACGTCGGCGGCCGGCTCGACGCGGGTGACCTCGCCGAGTTCCTCGATGATTCCGGTGAACATGTCAGACCCTCTCTCGGGTGGTGGTCTCGGGGTGCTCGGCCGCGTCGGGCCGGGCGACGACGAGGACGTCGTCGCCGAGTCGCACCAGTTCGGTGATGTGGAAGCGATGCGCCTCGGCGATCGTGCCGACGCCGATGTCGCCGATCGCGGTGCGCGGACCGCCGATGACGGCGGGTGCGAGGTAGACGAGGAGGTCGTCCGCGAGGCCCGCGGCGAGGAACGCGCTCGCGAGCGTCGGCCCGCCCTCGACGAAGAGCGAGCGGATGCCGCGTCGCTGGAGCTCCGCCAGGTCGTCGGAGAGTTCGGTGCCGGACAGCCTGATGGGCTCGATCGGATGCCGCAGCACGGACGCGTCGGCGGGGATCGCACGCGTGCCGAAGACGACCGGGACCGGCTGGTCGTCGAGGAGTCCTCCGTCGTCGTCGCGCGCGGTGAGCGCGGGGTCGTCCGCGAGCACGGTGCCCGTGCCGACGGCGATCGCGTCCGCGACCGCCCGGCGGCGATGCACGTCGGCACGCGCCTCCCGGCCGGTGATCCACCGGCTGGTGCCGTCCGCGGCGGCGATCCGGCCGTCGAGGCTCGACGCCCACTTCACCGTGACGCGCGGCCTGCGCTCGCGGGCGGCGAAGAGCCAGTCCTCGAGGAACGCCTCCACCTCGTCGGCGAGCACGCCGCCGACGACCTCGACGCCGGCCTCGCCGAGCGTTCGGGCGCCGCCCGCCGAGTGGGGTCCGGGGTCGTCGACCGCGTAGACGACGCGCGCGACGCCCGCCTCGACGAGTGCTCGGGCGCAC
>NZ_SDPL01000359.1 GCF_004135055.1 Agromyces binzhouensis
CGGGACGGCGCCTGACGCGGCATCCGCCCGCCTGATCGACCGCCCGGGCCGGCGGGGTCGCGGCGGTCGCGCCCGCGTTCCCCTGCCGCGCGCCGATCAGAGCGGCTCGAGGACGCCCGTGCCGAGCAGCACGAACACCGTCGCGCCGAGCGCGATGCGGTAGATCACGAACGGCAGGAAGCTGTGCCGCGAGATCCACTTCATGAAGAACGCGATCACCAGGATCGCGACCACGAACGCCACGACGGTCGCGGCGGCCGTCTCGAGCGGGCCGTACACGGCCGGCTCGCCCCAGCTCTTGAAGAGCTGGTAGAAGCCCGAGCCGAACACCGCCGGGATCGCGAGGAGGAACGCGTAGCGCGCCGCGGCCGCTCGCTCGTAGCCGAGCAGGAGGCCCATCGTGATCGTTCCCCCCGAGCGCGAGACGCCCGGGATGAGCGCGAGCGACTGGGCGAGCCCGAAGAAGACGCCGTGCGGGTAGGTGAGGTCGTCGAGCTTGCGACGCTTCGCGCCGGCCCAGTCGGCCAGGCCGAGGACGATGCCGAAGACGATGAGCATCGTCGCGACGACGTACAGCGAGCGGAAGACCGTCTCGATCTGGTCCTGGAACAGCAGGCCGAGCACGACGATCGGGATCGAGCCGATGATGATCAGCCAGCCCATCCGCGCATCCGGGTCGTTGCGCGGGACGCGGCCGAACAGCGCGCCGAACCACTGGCGGACGATCCGCACGATGTCGCGCCAGAAGAACACGACGACGGCGGCCTCGGTGCCGAGCTGCGTGATCGCGGTGAAGGCCGCCCCCGGGTCCGCCGCATTGGGCAGGAACTCGCCGAGGATGCGCAGGTGCGCGCTCGAGGAGATCGGCAGGAACTCGGTGAGTCCCTGCACGAGGCCGAGGATCAGGGCTTCGAACAAGGGGGCATCGCCTTCCGCCCCTCGACGCGCGAAGGGCACGGGACCGTCGTGGTCGTCGAACGGGTGGGCGTCAGTACGCCAGGAGGAGGTCCTTCAGGACCTGCCTACCGAAGACTAGTGCGTCGAGCGGCACGCGCTCGTCCACGCCGTGGAACATCGCAGGGAAGTCGAGGCCGTCCGGCAGCCGGAGCGGCGCGAAGCCGTAGCCCGAGACGCCGAGGCGCGATAGCGCCTTGTTGTCGGTGCCGCCGCTGAGCAGGTAGGGGAAGACGGCCGCCTCGGGGTCGTGCGCGTGCAGGGCGTGCGTGACCGCGTCGACGAGCGGCCCGTGGGTCGGCGCCTCGAGGCCGACGTCGCGGTGCACGATCTCGAGCTCGACGTCGGGCCCGAGGAGGTCGCCGAGCTCGGCGAGGACCGCGTCCTCCTCCCCCGGCAGCGTGCGGATGTCGACGAGCGCCTCGGCCCGGTCGGGGATGACGTTGTGCTTGTAGCCGGCCTGCAGCAGCGTCGGGTTCGACGTCGTGCGGAGCGTCGCCGTGATGAACCCCGAGGCCGATCCCGTCGCGAGCGCCAATTCGTCGGGCGAGACCTGCTCGGGGTCGACGCCCAGTGCGCCGGCGATCGCCGCGAGCAGCTCGCGGGTCGTGCCCGTCAGCCGGATGGGCCATTCGCGTCGGCCGATGCGCGCGATCGCCTCGGCGAGCTTCGTGACCGCGTTGTCGCGGACGAGCCTCGAGCCGTGCGCGGCCGTGCCGTGCGCGACGAGCCGCACCCACACGAGCGACTTCTCGCCGGTCTGCAGGAGGTACGCGCGCTTTCCGCCGACCGTGATCGAGTACCCGCCGACCTCGCTGATCGCCTCGGTCGCGCCGGCGAAGAGCTCGGGGTGCTCGTCCACGAGCCAGCTCGCGCCGTACAGTCCCCCGGCCTCCTCGTCGGCGAAGAAGCCCAGGACCAGCTCCCGCTCGGGCAGGCGCCCCTCGGCGAGGATGTCGCCGACCGCGGTGAGGATCATGGCGTCCATGTCCTTCATGTCCACGGCGCCACGGCCCCACAGCATGCCGTCGCGGACCTCGCCGGCGAACGGGTCGACGCTCCAGTTCCGGGGATCGGCGGGCACCACGTCGAGGTGGCCGTGGAGGACGAGCGCGGGCTTGTCGGGGTTCGCGCCCGGCACGCGCGCGACGACGTTGGCGCGACGCGGCGCGGACTCGTGCACGACCGGGTCGAGGCCCATCGTGCGCAGGTGCGCCTCGACGTACTCGGCGGCCTCGCGCTCGCCGTTCGAACGGCCCTCGCCGTGGTTCGTGGTGTCGAACCGGATGAGGTCGCGCGCGATGATCGCGGTCTCTTCGAGCTCGGGCTGGGGCTCGGTGGTCCTCGGGAGCGTCTCGGCCATGCGGTCCACGCTATCGCGAGGCTCGGCATCGCGAGCGGCGACGGATGCCTCGGAAATCCGGCGTTCCGCGTCCGACCCGCCTCGACCTCCACGCGCGGTCGCCGCCCGCCGCCGAGTGGTCTGAGGCCCTCGCAAACCGTGCTAATGTCTTCTACGGCCGCTGAGCGATCGGAGGCCAGGACAACGCGCGGGTGGCGGAAATGGCAGACGCGCTAGCTTGAGGTGCTAGTGCCCTAACGGGCGTGGGGGTTCAAGTCCCCCCTCGCGCACGCGTTGTCGAGAAGGCCGGATCTTCGGATCCGGCCTTCTCGCGTTTAAGCTCACGCTCTCGACGGTCGCGCCGCGAACGGGAGGAAGTTCCGCGGGCCGCGCGGCGCGTCGCGCCGGGACACGCCGGCGAGCTGCCGGAACATCCTCCCGAAGGATCCGGCGTGCCGCCCCGCCGCCGACCACCCCCGCTCGGGGGCGTGGACGGGTGGCATCCGCGACTTGCCTCATTCGAACATGTGTTCGAACATTGAGGGGTGACGATGATCGCTCCCCGACCCGCGCCCGACGGCGCGATCGCCTCCGAGCCGGCGCCCGCCGCACGGCTCGAGCGGGTCGAGGAACTGCAGGCGCGCATCCGCGGCATGCAGGCCACGAGGCTCGACGCGCGCGCCGTTCCCACCCATCCTGCGCTCGCGAGCGTGCTCCCGGGCGGCGCGCTGCGCGAGGGCGCGGTCGTGCAGGTCGAGGGGTCGATCACGCTGCTCATGGCCGCACTCGCCGGGCCGTCGCGGAGCGGCCGCTGGGTCGCGGTCTCCGGCATCCCCGAGTTCGGCGTCGAGGCGGCGGCGCGGTTCGGCATCGACCTCGAGCGACTCGTGCTCGTGCCCGATCCCGGCCGGCAGTGGCTGACGGTCGCCGCGGCGCTCGCCGACGTGATCCCCGTGGTCGCCGTGCGGCCGGCGGGGCGGCTCGCCCCGGCCGAGGCATCGCGGTTCGCGG
>NZ_SDPL01000036.1 GCF_004135055.1 Agromyces binzhouensis
CCCGAGCTGCAGCTCAGGGTCGACGTCGACGCCCGCGACCGCGACCGCGCGGTCGAGCAGCGCCGGGTCGGCGTCCTCCGAGCCGAGGCGGATGTTCGCGGCGATCGTGCCCTCGACGAGCTGCGGCGCCTGCCCGGACCAGGCGACGAGCCGACGCGTCCCGGCCCCGAGTGGGAGTCCATCGAGCTCGAGCCGGCCGGTGCGGTCGGCGAACCCGAGCATCGCGGCGAGCAGCGACGACTTCCCGGAGCCGCTCGCGCCGGTCAGCGCGACGAGTTCGCCGCGCGCGGCGTCGAGGTCGAGCGGAGCGGTGACCGGCCGGCCGTCGCGCAGGACGACGAGGTCGCGGATGCGCAGTCCGTCCCGCGCCCCGGCCGCGAACGGATCGCGAGCGCCGGACGCCGAGGCGTCCGCCTGCCCGGCACGACCGTCGCGCACCGACTCCTCCGTGTCGTCCGCGTCGAGCAGGTCCAGCGCATCGCGCGAGGCCTCGAGGCCGGCCGTCGCGGAGTGGAACGCGGCACCGACGTTCCGGATCGGGAGGAAGACGTCGGGCGCGAGGATCAGCACGAAGAGCCCCGGAGCGAACGCCATGTCGCCCGCGACGAGCCGGAGCCCGATCGAGACGGCGACGAGCGCGACCGAGAGGCTCCCGGCCAACTCGAGCGTGAACCCCGAGAGGAACGTCACCCTGAGCACCTTCATGGTGCTCGACCGGTAGTCGTCGGTGACCGTGCGGATGCGACGGGACTGCCGTTCGGCCCGGCCGAAGACCATGAGCGTCGACAGTCCGCCGAGCACCTCGAGGAACCCGCGGGAGAGGGCCTGCAGGCGGTCCCACTGTCGGCGCTGGACGACCTCGGTCGCCATGCCGATGAGCGCCATGAACACCGGGATGAGGGGCAGCACGATCACGAGGATCAGTCCGGAGACCCAGTCGGCGGTCCACGCCGCGACCACCAGCACCGGCGTCGCGATCGCCGTCAGCACGAGCTGCGGGAGGTAGCGCCCGAAGTACTCGTCGAGGGCGTCCAGGCCCGGCCCGAGGAGCGTCGCCGCCCGCGCGGTCGTGACCGACCGCCGGCCCGCCCGGTCCTCGAGCCGTCCGAGCAGCGCGTCACGCAGTTCGGCCTTGACGCGCATGGCCCCGGCCGACCCGAGCCATTCCCACAGCCACCCCGTGAGCGCTCGAACGGATGCCGCGACCAGCATGACGACCGCGATCGTGCTCGCTCCGCCCGGCACCTCGCCCTCGATGAGGCCGACGACGAGCGTGGCGAGGGCCCACGCGAACGCGACCGTGGCACCCGCCTGGAGCAGCGCGAGCGCGCCGCCCGCGACCATGAAGCCACGGGCGGCGCGGGAACGCCGGAGCAGTCTGGGATCGAGCGGACGCACGTCAGTGCGCGGCGGCGTCGATCGTCTGCCGGGTGACGCGCTTGCGGAAGACCCAGTAGGTCCAGCCCTGGTAGGCGAGGATCAGCGGCAGGAAGATCAGCGCCGTCCAGCTCATGACCGTCAGCGTGTAGGGCGTGCTCGACGCGTTCGCGATCGTGAGGCTGTTCGCCGGATCGTTGGATGCGGGCATGACGTCGGGGAACAGCGCGGCGAAGAGCGCGAACACGGCGGCGCCGATCGTCACCGCCATGAGCGTGAACGCGACCCGCTCCGCACCGCGCCCGTTCGCGAGCCACGAGCCGATGAGCGCGAGCGCGGCGACGGCCGCGAGCCCCCAGAACCAGGCCGTGCCGTGCGCGAATCCCGTCCACGCGAGGAAGGTCGCGGCGACCACGACGGTGATGGCGCCGGCCCGCGCCGCGAGGCGACGAGCGCGCTGCCGGATGTCCCCGTCCGTCTTCAGGGCGACGAACACCACCCCGTGCGTGAAGAACAGCATCAGCGTCGTGAGTCCGCCGAGCAGCGCATACGGGTTGAGCAGGTCGAACAGCGTGCCCGTGTAGTTGTGGTCGGCGTCGAGCGCGACGCCCTGGACGATGTTCGCGAACGCGACGCCCCAGAGCAGCGCCGGCACGGCCGACCCGACGATGATCATCCAGTCGAAGCGCCGCTTCCAGGCGGCCTCCGGCCGCTGGTGGCGGTACTCGAACGACACGCCGCGTGCGATCAGCGCAAGCAGGATGAGCAGCAGCGCGAGGTAGAACCCCGAGAAGAGCGTCGCGTACCACTCGGGGAACGCCGCGAACAGGGCGGCACCGGCGACGATCACCCACGTCTCGTTGAGGTCCCAGACCGGGCCGATGGTGTTGATGAGGACTCGGCGATCGGTGTCGTCCCTGCCGAGGAAGGGCAGCGACATCCCGACGCCGAAGTCGAATCCGTCGAGCACGAAGTAGCCGACGAAGAGGAAGGCGACGATCCAGAACCAGAGCACTGCGAGATCCATGTCCGTGTCCTCCCTAGTAGACCGTTGCCGTGTGTTCGACCTTGCCCGTCTCCGGGTCGGGCGGGGCGATCTCGGGCGGGCCCTTCCGCACGGCCTGGACGATGAGCTTGACCTCGACCACGGCGAGGATGCCGTAGATGAGCGTGAACGCGACGAGCGAGATCAGCACGTCGAGGCCGGTGACGTTCGGCGAGACCGCCGACTCGGTGGGCAGGAGGCTGAAGACGATCCATGGCTGCCGACCCATCTCGGTGAACACCCAGCCGACGATCATGGCCGCGAGCGACAGCGGGAAGCTCCAGACCGCGACGGTCCAGATCCAGCGCTGCTTCGGCATGCGGCCCTTGCGGGTCAGCCAGAGCCCGACGACCGCGATCAGCACGTGCAGCATGCCGAGGCCGATCATCCAGCGGAAGGCCCAGTAGGTGATCCAGATGATGGGCGCGTAGTCGCCGGGACCGTACAGCTCGGCGTACTGCGCCTGGAGGTCGTTGATGCCCTCGACGCACCCGTCGAACGAGTGCGTCGACAGCAGTGACAACAGGTACGGCACGCGGATCGAGAAGAGCTCGGTCGTGCCGTCGGGCGTGCCGAGCGTGAACAGCGAGAACGAGGCATCCGCCCCGCAGACGGTGTCGTAGGTCGCCTCGGCCGCCGCCATCTTCATGGGCTGCGTGGCGACCATCGCGAGGCTGAGCTGGTCTCCGAAGAACGTGGTGAGCGCACCGGAGATGAGCATGCCCCAGAGGCCGAACTTCAGGGCCGGTCGCATCGTGTCGAGGTGCTGGTTGCGCGCGAGGTGCCACGCGGCGGCGCTGATGATGAGGCCGGAGCTCACCATGAAGCAGGCCGCGATCGTGTGCGGGAACGCGGCCAGGGCGACCGGGTTCGTCAGCAGCGCCCAGATGTCGACGAGTTCGGCTCGACCGCGCTCGGCGTTCATCTCGTAGCCGACCGGGTTCTGCATGAACGCGTTGGCCGCGATGATGAAGTAGGCCGAGAGGATGGTGCCGATCGCCGTCGCCCAGATCGTGGCGAGGTGCAGCTTCTGGGGCAGCCGGTTCCAGCCGAAGATCCAGAGGCCGATGAACGTGGCCTCGAGGAAGAACGCGAGCAGGCCCTCGAGCGCGAGCGGGGCACCGAACACGTCGCCGACGAAGCGGGAGTACTCAGACCAGTTCATGCCGAACTGGAACTCCTGCACGATGCCCGTCACGACGCCCATGGCGAAGTTGATGAGGAAGATCGTTCCGAAGAACCGCGTGATCCGCAGGTACTCGACCTTGCCCGTGCGCACCCAGGCGGTCTGGAAGATCGCCGCCGAGGTCGCGAGCCCGATCGTGATCGGGACGAAGAGGAAGTGGTAGACCGTGGTGAGACCGAACTGCCACCTGGCGAGCAGGAGCGGATCGAGCAACTCGTTCACGCGGGGGCCCCTTTCATGGGAACGATCGTCGACGCGATTCTTCTACAGAGCGTAGAGCATGTTTTCTACACGACGTAGAACCTTTGGGCTCTTGCGCGGTATCCTCGACCTATGGCAGGTCTCGGCGAGCTGGAGCGCTCCGTGATGGAACAGCTCTGGATGGGCGATTCGGCGCTCACCGCGAACGAGGTCCGCGACCGGCTCGCCGCGGCATCCGCGCCCGGTCGCGCCCCGGCGACGACCACGGTGCTGACCGTCCTCTCGCGCCTCGAGCGCAAGGGGTTCGTGGGGCGCAGCCGCGACACGCGCCCGCACCGGTACTCGGCGCTCCTCTCGCGCGCCGAGCACACCGCCGAGCTCATGCACGAGGTGCTCTCCGCCTCGTCCGACCGCGACGCCGCGCTCGCGCGGTTCGTCGGAACCGTGAGCGCCGGAGAGGCGAACACCCTGCGTCGCCTGCTCGACGACCTGGTCCGCCACTGACGTGATCGCCGCCGCCGTGGCGCTCGGCGCCCTCGCCCTCGCCCTCGCGTGGCCGGTGCCCGTCGCGCTCTCGCGTGCGGAATGGCCCGTCCGCTCCCCCGCGACCGCGCTCGTGCTCTGGCAGGGCATCGCGCTCGGCGGCGGCCTGTCGATGATCGGCGCGCTGTTGGCCTTCGGCGCATCGCCGGCCGGTTCGCTCTCCGGCGCTGCGGACGCGCTGATCCCGGTGATCGCCGCCGGACCGATCCCCGAGGGCTTCGGCGTCGTGCACCTCGCCGCCCTCACGCTCGCCGTGGGCCTGGCCGTCCACCTCGCCCTCAACCTCGCCACGACGGCCGTGCGTGCCGAGCGCGCCCGGCGACGCCAGCACCGGCTCATCGACCTCCTCGCGAGCCCCGCCAGCGCGTCGACCGGTGCGCGGGTGCTCGCGCACCCGGTTCCGGCCGCCTACTGCGTGCCCGGCCTGCGGACGGCCACCGTCATCACCGACGGCCTCGTCGACCTCCTCGACGACGACGAGCTCCGCGCCGTCGTCGGCCACGAGCGCGCGCACCTCGACCAGCTGCACCACCTCGTCCTGCTCGCCTTCCGGGCCTGGCACGCGGCGCTCCCCTGGTTCCCCATCGCGAACCGCGCCGAGCGGTCCGTCGCGATGCTCACCGAGATGCTCGCCGACGACGCGCCCCGACGACGGGTCGGCGTCGAGCCACTGCGCACGGCCCTGCTCAGGGTCGGCAGCTCCGGCGCATCGGCGGCCTACTCGGACTCGCCGACCGCGTCGGCCGCCTCCGACGAACGGGTGCTCGAGCGCCGGCTCGCGCGACTCGAGGCCGACCTCCACCCCCTCGACCCGCGAGCGAGGAGTGCGACGTGGCTGCTCGCGACGGCGATCGTCGCGGTCCCCGTGTGCGTCCTCGCCGCGATCGCCGCCTGACACCGATCGGCGCGAGCGCTTAGGCTCTGAATCGTGAACGAGCTGCTCGACGGCATCCTCGCGACGGTGCAGAGCGTCGACCCGATCGTCCGCACGCTGCTCGCCGGCATCGGCATCATGCTCGAGACCTCCGTGCTCATCGGCCTCATCGTGCCGGGCGACACGATCGTCATCGTCGCAGCGACCGGGGTCGAGGGTCCGGTCGAGTTCGTCGCGCTCGCGGTCGCGGTGATCGTCGGCGCCCTGATCGGCGAGAGCATCGGATTCGCGCTGGGCCGCTGGTTCGGGCCGCACATCCAGCACTCGCGCCTCGGCCGCCGCATCGGCGAGCACAACTGGCACCGCGCGCAGCGCTACCTGGCGCGGCGCGGCGGCCCCGCCGTCTTCATCTCCCGGTTCCTGCCGGTCCTGCACTCGCTCGTCCCGCTGACCGTGGGCATGAGCGACATGTCCTACCGGCGCTTCATGGCGTGGACCACGCCCGCGTGCATCATCTGGTCGTTCGCCTACGTCGGCGTCGGCTCGGCCGCCGCGGGCGGCTATCGCGAACTGAGCGACAACCTCCACTGGGCGGGGTACCTCTTCGTCGGCGTCATCATCCTCTTCCTCGTGCTGGCCTGGCTCGGCAAGAAGGTCCTGCTCCGCATCGAGGCGCGTCACATGACGGATGCCGCCGAGTCGGCCGTGCACCCCTCGATCCCGCCGCACATCGCGCCCACCGACGCGGCGAAGGGGCCGGCGGCCGAAGCCGCCGACCCCTCGCGCGAGGATTCCGCCTCCTAGAAGAGCGACTGCTCCGCGAGCCAGTCGCTCGCGATCTGCTCCGCGGACTGCTGCTCGTTGACGCTCAACGCGTTGAGGGCAACGAGGTCCTCGGCGGTCAGCGCCGCGCTCACCGTGTCGATGATCTCGGCGATCTCGTCGGTGACCTTGTCGCTCACGACGGGGACGACGTTCGAGGCCAGGAAGAGACCTTCCGGGTCCTCGAGCGTCACGAGGTCGTTCGCGGCGATGTTCGGGTCGGCGCTGTAGATGTTCACCATCTGCACCTGGTCGTCGACGAGCGCCTTGAGGGTGAGCGGCCCGCCGCTGTCCTCGATCGGCGTGAACGCCACCTCGACGCCGTACACCGACTGCAGCCCCTCGGGCCCGTACGGGCGCGTCTCGAGCTCGGAGTTCCCGCCGAGCGTGATCGGCGTCGAGACGTCCTTCAGGTCGGCGAGGCTGGTGACCCCGTTCTCGTCGGAGAACGTCCGGGTGACGTTGTACGAGTCCTGGTCGGTCGCCGGCGACTGCTCGAGCACGCGCAGCCCGTCGGGCAGCGACGTCGAGAGCTCCGCGTAGACGTCGTCGCTCGTCGTCGCGGTGGTGTCGGGCACGTAGTACTGGAGGAGGTTGCCCGTGTACTCGGGGAAGACGTCGATCGCGCCGGACTCGATCTCCGGGATGTACACCTCGCGCTGGCCGATCCGGAACTGCCGGTCGACCGTGTAGCCGTTCTCCTCGAGCGCCTGGGCGTAGAGCTCGGCGATGATCTCGTTGGAGTAGTAGTCCTGCGAGCCGACGACGATGGTCTCGCTCGTCGCGTCGCCGCCATCCGATCCGCTGTCGAGCGGATCGCCCGATGCGCACCCTGCCAGGGCCACTGTCGCCCCGACCGCGACCGCTGCGAGCGCAACGAGCCGGCCTTTTCCTGCTGTGATCATTCCTGGTTCCCTTCGGTGTTGGGTCGCCCCACGATCGCTCGGGACCGGGTCGGTCCCGAGCGGAGCTCTGCGGTCCGCGTCGCGCGGACTCCTGCCGGGACGACGACGCGCTGCGTGAGCGCGAAGCATCCGTCGATGACGAGTGCGAGCAGGATCACGAGGATCGACCCGCCCAGCATCTCGCCGTAGTCGCGGGTCTTCAGCCCCGAGAAGATGAAACGGCCGAGGCCCTCGTCGGCGATGTAGGCCGCGAGGGTCGCGGTCGCGATGATCTGGAGGGTCGCGGACCGGATGCCGCCCACGACGATCGGCATCCCCAACGGGAGCTCGACCTTGCCGACCACCTGGAGCTCGCGCATCCCCATCGCCCGGGCCGCATCGATCGTGCGCCGGTCGACCGACTCGAAGCCGGCGTACGCGCCGGCGAGGAGGGGCGGGATGGCGAGGATGACGAGCGCGATCACCGGCGCGGCGAGGCCGATCCCGATCCAGATGCCGAAGAGCGTCAGCACGCCGAGCGTCGGCAGTGCGCGGAGGCCGCCCGAGACCATGACCGCGGGCTCGCGCCCGCGACCGGTGTGGCCGACGAGGGCGCCGAGCGGCAGCGCGATGGCGGAGGCGATGACGAGCACGACCGCCGAGACCCACAGGTGCTCGGCGATCCGCTGCGGGATGCTCCCGGGCCCGGTCCAGTTCGCCGGGTCGGCGAGCCAGGCGAACGCGTCGAGGAAGAGGGTCATGCGGTCTCCTCCCGGACACGTCGCGCCGCCGTGACCCGGCCGTTGCTCGACCCGCGGCGCGTCCACGGCATCAGGACGCGACCGAGCAGCACGCTGAGCGCGTCGAGCCCCAATGCCAGCACGATCGTCGCCACGATGCCGGTGATGATCTCGACCTGGATGCCGCGCTGGAATCCGTCGGTGAAGAGGCTCCCGAGGCTCGGCACGCCGATCACCGCACCGACCGTCGCCAGGCTCACGGTGCTCACGATCACGACGCGGAGGCCCGAGAGCAGCACGGGCCCGGCGAGGGGCAGCTCGACGCCCCAGAACCGCCCGGCCGCGGAGTAGCCCACCGCCGTCGCCGACTGCCGGATGTCGCGCTCGACCGAGTCGAAGGCGTCGGCCGAGGTTCGCACGATCACCGCGATGCCGTAGAGCGTGAGCGCGATGACGAGGTTCACCGGGGATCGCAGGCTGAGGCCGGTGAACGCCGGCAGGGCGATGAACAGCGCGAGCGACGGGATGGCGTAGAGGAGCCCGCAGATCGACAGCAGGACGCCCCGCGACCACCGGTACCGGTGCGCGAGCCACCCGATCGGCACGGAGACCACGAAGCTCAGTATGATCGCCGGCACCGACAACGCGAGGTGCACGAGCATGAGCTCGCCGACGAGGTCGAGGTTCGACCAGAGCCAGTTCACGAGGCCAGGACTCCGGCCGCCCTGCCGTCCGCATCCACGACCACGCGGCGCCCGTCGACCTCGGTGACGTGCAGCGCGCGCTTGCCGCGATCGGCGCCCACGAAGTCCGCGACGAACGAGTCCGCCGGGTGCGCGAGGATCTCCGCCGGCGATGCGGCCTGGGAGATCAGCCCGCCCTGCTGCATGATCACGACCTGGTCGCCGAGGAGGAAGGCCTCGTCGATGTCGTGCGTGACGAAGACCACGGTCTTGCCGAGCTCGCCCTGGAGCCTGAGGAGCTCCTGCTGCAGCTCGGAGCGCACGATCGGGTCGACTGCCCCGAACGGCTCGTCCATGAGCAGGATGTTCGGGTCGACGGCCAGGCCGCGCGCCACGCCGACGCGCTGCTGCTGCCCTCCGGAGAGCTGCGAGGGGTACCTGTCGGCGAGCGACCGGTCGAGCCCGACCGTGTCGAGGAGCTCGAGGGCGTGGGCACGCGCGGCTCGCCGCGACTCGCCGCGCAGCAGGGGCACCGTGGCGATGTTGTCGACGACCTTCCGGTGCGGCAGCAGCCCGGAGTTCTGCATCACGTAGCCGATGCCGCGCCGGAGCTTCACCGGGTCGACCGTGGCGACATCCGTCCCGTCGATCAGGACCTGTCCGCCAGTCGGGTCGACCATGCGGTTGATCATGCGCAGGAGGGTCGTCTTGCCGGAGCCCGATGATCCGACGAGCACGGTCGTCTTGTGCGGGGGGATCACGATGTCGACGTCGCGGACCGCGACCGTGCCGTCGGGGAACTGCTTGGTGACGCCGCGGAACTCGATCATGCTGCCCCTCACGTCGTGGCTGGCGCCGACCGGCGCCTCGTCACCAAGCCAAACACCTCGGAAGCGGCGGGGCAACGGGGGTCGCTGCGGTTCGCCGCGGATCGTCAGGCTGCGGACGAGGCGGCGAGACGATCGGTCAAGTGCCGATCGAGGTAGACGCGCACGACATGGCGGGCCTCGTCGAGGTACCGCTGGTCGCCGGCGGCGTCGCGGACGAACGCCCGGTGGATGAGCGTGGCGCCGATCTCCAGCGCGACGCCGAGCCGCAACCTGACCCCGGCGTCGTCGATCACGCCGAAGTCGTGCTCGAGGAGCTTCGCGACGCGGTGGGCGATCTCGGGCTCGCCGTCGAGCTCGGAGGCCTCGCGCGGTGCGGAGTAGACGACGGCGAAGCCCGGCTCGTCGCGGTACAGGGCGATGCAGACGTCGAGCGCGACGTCGATCACATCCCACCAGGCGTCGAGTTCCGCGCTCTCCATCGATTCCGCGAGTCGTTCGCGATAGCGGCGGACGCTCCGCTCCCGGAGTGCATGGAGGACGGCGACCCGATCGGGGAAGTACCGGTACACGGTGCCGATCGACGCGCCGGCGCGCTCGGCGACCATCTGCGTGGTCAGCCGCTCGAATCCGAGCTCGTCGACGATCTCGGCGGCGGCGTCCAGCAGCGCGTCGAGCCGCTGGGAGCTGCGTCGCTGCGTGGGCTCGGTTCGCACCGAGCGCCTCCGCCCGTGATCGCCCCCCAGGATCAGGTCGATGTTCGGCACGGGTCCTCCTTGTTCGCCGGACCACTCTACCGGCTCCGAGCGGAAGTCCCGCCTTCGGGGGACGGCGGGTTTCGCTCCAGCGCGCGGGTCCATGAAAGACTGGTGGGATGCCGGTGAGTTCCCCCGACCCGGCCGGTCCCCGGCAACGGCCGGCCCGGCATGGTGCCGCGCGCGCCGAGGACTGGGTCCACGATGTGCGCGAACGGTGGGCGAGGAGCCGTGGCAACGTCCCGACGGTCGTGCCCTACACCGGCTACGGCTCGACCGAGTGGGTCCGCGTGTTCTGCCGCGTACTGCTCTCGAAGCCGATCCGGGCCGACGAGACCTCGAAGCGCCGTCGGCGCCGTCGCGAACAGGGCATCCGCGGGTGGCGGAGCTTCACGAGCGTGCCGGTCGGCGACGTGCCGGTCACGATCGAGGTCGGCGGCGAGCGCTTCGAGGTGCTCTCCGATCGCGGCGGCGTGGTCGACACGAAGATCCCGGTGCGCCTCGAGCCGGGGTGGACCCACGTGGTGATCAGCACCCACGGCGCGGAATCGGTCGAGGCCCCCATCCGCGTCGTCGGACCCGACGTCGACTTCGGCATCATCTCCGACGTCGACGACACCGTCATGGTGACGGCGCTCCCCCGCCCCTTCGTGGCGGCATGGAACACCTTCGTGCTCGACGAGCACGCTCGCAGCCCCACTCCGGGCATGGCGGTCCTCTACGAGCGACTGGCGCGCCGGAATCCGGGTTCCCCCGTGATCTACCTGTCCACCGGCGCGTGGAACGTCGCACCCACGCTCACTCGGTTCCTGTCGCGCAACCTCTACCCGGCGGGTCCGATCCTGCTCACGGACTGGGGTCCGACGCACGACCGGTGGTTCCGGAGCGGGCGCGAGCACAAGATCGACAACCTGCGTCGCCTCGCCGAGGAGTTCCCCGATGTCCGCTGGCTCATGATCGGCGACGACGGCCAGCACGACGAGGAGCTCTACGCGGCGTTCGCCCGCCAGCATCCCGAGAACGTCGCGGCGATCGCCATCCGCGAGCTCTCGCCCGGCGAGGCCGTCCTCGCCGGCGGACGTTCGAAGTCGGAGCAGCACGGCGCCGACGTGCCGTGGGTGTCCGCGAGCGACGGCGCGACGCTCGCCGACCGGCTCTCCGACATCGGCATGCTCTGAGGCGCCCTCCCGCGGGCCCGCTCGATCACGCCTCGAGGCGACCGCGTGCGCGGTCCGCTGCGGTGGTCAGGCGACGGATGCCGCGGCGCGGCGCTCGCGACGGATCCGCTCGAGTCCCCGATTGACCTCGCGCGCCCACGCCGGTCCGCGGTAGGCGAACGCGGAGTAGCCCTGGACGAGCGTCGCGCCGGCGTCGAGCCGTTCCTGCACGTCCTCGGCGGTCTCGACGCCGCCCACCGACACCACGCAGAGCTCGGCGGGCACGTGCTCGCGGATGAGCTTCAGCACGGCGAGCGAACGCGCCGCGAGCGGCGCCCCGGAGAGCCCGCCCGCGCCGATCGCCTCGACCTCCGCGGCGGGAGTGACGAGCCCTGCCCGCGAGATCGTGGTGTTCGTGGCGATGATGCCGTCGAGGCCGAGGCGGACCGCGAGGTCGCAGATCCGCACGACCTCGGCGTCGTCGAGGTCGGGCGCGATCTTCACCAGGAGCGGCGTCCGGCCCGCCGCCCCGCGGACGGCCTCGAGCAGCGGTGCGAGCGCATCGAGCTCCTGCAGTCCGCGGAGACCCGGCGTGTTCGGCGAGCTGACGTTCACGACGAGGTAGTCGGCGTGCGGTGCGAGCACCTTCGTGCTCCGCACGTAGTCCTCGGTGGCGCGCTCGACGGGCGTGACCCGGCTCTTGCCGATGTTCACGCCGAGCACGGGGCGATGCCGGCGGCGCGACAGCCGAGAGATGCGGCCGGCCGCGGCATCCGCACCGCCGTTGTTGAATCCCATGCGGTTGATCAGGGCGCGGTCCGCGATCAGGCGGAACAGCCGGGGCCGCTCGTTGCCCGGCTGCGGCAGGGCCGTGATCGTGCCGACCTCGACGTGGCCGAATCCGAGGTTCCCGAGGCCCACGACGGCGAGGGCGTCCTTGTCGAACCCGGCGGCGACCCCGAACGGCGACGGGAACCGCAGCCCGAGCGCCTCGACCGCGAGTTCGGGCGCGGGCCCGGTGACGCGCTCCACCAGGCGGCCGATTCCGAGCGCGGGGAGGGCGCGGATGACGCCGAACGCGAGGTGGTGGGCGCGCTCGGGGTCCATGCGCGAGAAGACGAGGGAGAAGAGGAGACGATACATGCCTGGATCAGGCTACCGGAGCGGCGTCGCGCCGCCCGACGCGCACGTCACTCGGCAGGTCGGGCCGGCAGCCGTCCGTGCTCCTCGCGGAGCGCCTCGATCGCCGACTCGAAGTCGTCGAGCGATTCGAAGGCCTGGTACACGCTCGCGAAGCGCAGGTACGCGACCTCGTCGAGCTCGCGGAGCGGGGGGAGGATGGCCAGGCCGATGTCGTTCGCCTCGATCTGCGACGCGCCCGTCGACCGGATCGTCTCCTCGACCTTCTGGGCGAGCACCGCCAGGTCGGAGTCGGTGACCGGCCGGCCCTGGCAGGCCTTCTTCACGCCCAGCACGACCTTCTCCCGGCTGAACGGCTCGATCACGCCCGACCGCTTGATGACCGCGAGGCTCGCGGTCTCGGTCGTCGAGAACCGGCGGCCGCACTCCGGGCACTGGCGTCGACGTCGGATCGAGAGTCCGTCATCGCTCGTCCTCGAGTCGATCACACGGGAATCGGGGTGGCGGCAGAAGGGGCAGTACATGGTGCTCCCAGCGTAGCGTCGGGATCAGCGGCGCTCGCCGAAGCGGGCGGTCACCGCTTCGCCGTGCGCGGGGAGGTCCTCCTCCTCGGACAGCGTCGCGATGACGGGCGCGACCTCGCGGAGCGCTTCCTCGTCGTACCGCACGACCTGCTGCGGCCGCAGGAAGGTCGCCGCGGACAGCCCGGCGGCGTGCCGCGACTGGCCGCCCGTCGGCAGCACGTGGTTCGAGCCCGCGGCGTAGTCGCCGAGGCTCACCGGCGAGTACGGGCCGATGAAGATCGCCCCGGCGTTCTCGATGCCTGCGAGGACCGCGTCGGCGTCCCGCACCTGGATCTCGAGGTGCTCGGCGCCGAACGCGTTCGCGAAGTCCGCCGCCTGCTCGAGGTCGTCCACCAGCACGACCGCCGACTGGGCGCCGTCGAGCGCGGCGCGGATCCGCTCCGAGTGGCGGGTCTCGGTCGCGCGCACGACGAGCCGCTCGAGCACGCGCTCGGCGAACTCGGCCGAGTCGGTCACGAGGACGGCCGCGGCGAGTTCGTCGTGCTCGGCCTGGCTCACGAGGTCGGATGCCACGAAGTCGGCGTCGGCCGCATCGTCGGCGATGACGAGGATGTCGGTGGGGCCCGCCTCGGCGTCGATTCCCGTGACGCCCTGCACGACGCGCTTGGCCGCCGCGACGAAGACGTTCCCGGGTCCGGTGACGCGCTGCACGGGCTCGAGCCCGAGTTCGGGCACGCCGTGGGCGAAGGCGCCGATCGCGCCGGCGCCGCCCATGGCGTAGACCTCGTCGATGCCGAGGAGCGCCGCGACGCCGGCGATCGTGGGGTGGATGCGGCCGGCGTGCGCCGCCTGGGCGGGCGAGGCGAGCGCGATCGATCGCACGCCCGCGACCTGGGCGGGGACCACGTTCATCACGACGCTCGAGGGGTAGACGGCCTTGCCGCCGGGCACGTAGAGCCCGACGCGGCCGACCGGCTGCCACCGCTGCTCGACGACGGCTCCGGTCGCGAGCACGGTCCGCTCGG
>NZ_SDPL01000360.1 GCF_004135055.1 Agromyces binzhouensis
GCCTTCGCGCAGCGCGCGACCGGGCGCGCGCGCTCCGGCCTCGGTGCCGGCGCCGCGATCATCCTCCTCATCGCCGTCGCGGGCCTCGTCGCCCTGCTCGTGGCGGGCTACCTCGCGGTCGCCCTCGGCGCGTCGGTGCTCGCGGTCGGCACGCTCGTCGCCCTCGTGCCGCTGGTGATCGTGCTCCTCGCGGTCCGCTGGGTCGACCGCTGGGAACCCGAGCCGCGCTGGGCGCTCTGGCTCGCGTTCCTCTGGGGCGCCGCCGTGTCGGTCGCGATCGCGCTGGTCGTCGACCTCGGCGTGCAGCTCTTCGCCGCCTTCGCCTCGCCCGACGGCGCGACGACCGACGAGGCGCTGCAGGCCGTCGTGCAGGCGCCCATCGTCGAGGAGCTGGCCAAGGGTGCGGGCGTGCTCCTCATCTTCCTGCTCGCCCGGTCGCACTTCGACGGCCCGGTCGACGGCCTCGTGTACGGCGCGACCGTGGCGGCGGGCTTCGCCTTCACCGAGAACATCCTCTACTTCGGCGTCGCGCTCATCGAGGGCGGCGCCGGCGAGCTCGGCACCACGTTCATCATCCGCGGGCTGTTCTCGCCCTTCGCACACGTGCTGTTCACGGCGTGCACGGGCGTCGCGATCGGCTTCGCCGCGAGGCGCGGTCGCGGGGCCGGCGTCATCGCCTGGTTCGTGGTCGGGCTCATCGGCGCCATCCTGCTGCACGCCTTCTGGAACGGCTCCCTCGCCTTCGCCGATGCCTTCGCGCTCTACTTCACCGTCCAGGTGCCGATCTTCATCGCCGCGATCGTCGTGACCGTCCTGCTCCGGCGCGAGGAGCAGCGCGTGACCCGCGCCCGGCTGTCCGAGTACGCGGCCGCGGGGTGGTTCAGCCAGGACGAGGTCGACGGGCTCTCGACCTGGCCCGGCAGGCGGGCCGCGCTCGCCTGGGGTCGGGCGCAGCAGCCCCCGCGCACCGCGCAGGTCCAGCGGTTCATCGCGGACGCCACGCGACTGGCCTTCACCCGCAACGTCATCGCGACCGGCCGGGCCGACGTGCGCAGGCACGCCGACGAGCGCGCGCTGCTCGAGGCCGTCGCGCGCGACCGGCGGGCGATCTCCGGCTGATCGCCATTGCCGCCCCCCACGTCCGGGTGTAGCGTGCGACGCGTCTGGGGCGCCGTGTCCTTCGACCTGGAGGTCTCGCCCATGCTGCTCACGCGCGCGCTCGCAACGACGACCGGTGCATCGATGATCCTCGTCGCGGGCCTCGGAGTCGGCCCCGCCGTCGCGGCGCCGCCGTCGAACGGCACGGTCACCTGGGCGACCGACCTGGCGACGGTCGTCGGGACCGGCCTGGACGCGACCTCCGTCGCCGCGGGCAAGGATGCGGCGTTCTCCGGAACGAGCGCCGGGGTCGTCGTTGCGGCCGATGCCGCCACGGGCGTGCCGCTGTGGATGACCGATGTCACGGGGGGAGCGGGATCGCCGGTGGAGGTCTCGGGCGTGGCGTTCGGGAGGGACGTCGTCGTCGCGGGGACCTCGACGGGTGAGGCGACGGCGATGGATGCCGCGACGGGGCTGGTGCGATGGGCGACCGATGTCGCCGGCGTGCTGGGGACCGACCTCGCGGTGACCTCGGTCGCGGCCGACAAGTCGACGGTCGCGGTGGGGACCTCGACGGGCGTGGTCGTCGCGTTCGACGCTGCCACGGGCCTGCTGCTCTGGGCGACCGATGTCACGGGGGGAGCGGGATCGCCGGTGGAGGTCTCGGGCGTGGCGTTCGGCAAGGACGTCGTCGTCGCGGGGACCTCGACGGGTGGGGCGACGGCGATGGATGCCGCGACGGGGCTGGTGCGATGGGCGACCGATGTCGCCGGCGTGCTGGGGACCGACCTCGCGGTGACCTCGGTCGCGGCCGACAAGTCGACGGTCGCGGTGGGGACCTCGACGGGCGTGGTCGTCGCGTTCGACGCTGCCACGGGCCTGCTGCTCTGGGCGACCGATGTCACGGGGGGAGCGGGATCGCCGGTGGAGGTCTCGGGCGTGGCGTTCGGCAAGGACGTCGTCGTCGCGGGCACCTCGACGGGGGAGGCGACGGCCATGGACGCCGCGACCGGAGCCCTGTGGTGGGTCACCGACGTCGGGTCGGGATCGGCGGTCCTCGGCGTCGCCGCTGAGAAGTCGCGGGCGTACGCCGCGATCGCCGGCGGCGCGCTCGTGGCGCTCGACTGACCCTCACCGTCTACGGCGCCGCGGTCCGCGCCGCCCGGAGCGGACGACTATGATGGCCCCGTTCCGAACTGACGGCGATCGGAGACGGCATGCCCGTGCCGCAGCACGATCCGCGGGGGAGCGGTGACGGCTCCCTGCGCGATCGACTGGTGCGCGCCCAGGAGGACGCGCTCGCGACCGGAATCGTGCCGCTCAGCCTGAGACCGGTCGTCCGAGCCTCGTGGGAGCGTGCCATCCGCGGTTCGATCGACCCCGACCGCGCGCTGCCCGGCATGGGCCTCGACGAGGACGCCTTCCGGGAGTACCGCGCGTCCCACGCGCTCGCCCCGGTCATGCCCGTGATCCGCCGCCTGCTCGTCGACGGCGCGGACGAGAGCGGGCTCGTCGTCGCGGTCGGCGACGCCGACGGCCGACTGCTCTGGGTCGAGGGCGATCCGTACCTGCGTCGACGGGCCGAGGACATGCTCTTCGTCGCCGGTGCCGACTGGTCGGAGGGCACCATCGGCACCAGCGCGCCGGGCACGGCGCTCACGCTCGACCGCGCGGTGCAGATCCGCGGCGCTGAGCACTTCAACCGCATCGTGCACCCCTGGAGCTGCACGGCGGCGCCGGTGCACGACCCCGAGACGGGAGCGCTCCTCGGCGTCATCGACATCACGGGGACGGACCTCGCCGTCGCGCCGCACGCCCTGTCGCTCGTGTCGGCGACCGTGGCGGCGGTCGAGGCCGAGCTGCGCATCGCCAGCCTCGAGACGACGGTGCGCAGCACGATCCGCCGCTCCCGCATGCGCGCGGTGCCCGTCGAGCGCACGTCGCTCGCGGTGCTCGGCGAGCAGCGCCCCCGCCTCGGCGCCCACGAGCTCAGTCCACGGCACGCCGAGATCCTGACCCTGCTCGCATGGCACCGGAACGGCATCGGCGCGGAGCGCCTCGCCGCGCTCGTGTACGAGGGCGACCCGTCGCCGGTCACGCTGCGTGCCGAGATGACGCGCCTGCGCCGCGTGCTCGAGGCGGCGGGCGAACCGCCGCCGGAGTCGCGCCCGTACCGCCTCGGGCGCGAGCTCGACGTCGAC
>NZ_SDPL01000361.1 GCF_004135055.1 Agromyces binzhouensis
GCGGCGGCGACCCGGCGCGCACGCGCGCGGTCGACCACGACGCGGCGGTCCGCTCGATGGATGCCGCGGCGCAGGCCGGCGTCGGCCGGTACGTGATGGTGTCGTACTTCGGGTCGCGCGTCGACCACCGGGTGCCCGCCGACAGCGCGTTCCGGCACTACGCCGACGCCAAGGCCGACGCCGACGAGCACCTCCGCGCGTCGGGCCTCGACTACACCATCCTCGGGCCGTCCACGCTCGCCGACGGGCCGGGCACGGGCCGCATCGACACGACCGCCGAGGAGAGCTCCGACGTGGATCGTGCCGACGTCGCCGCGACCGTCGCCGCGACGCTCGTCGAGCCGGCGACGGTCGGCCGCACCATCCGGTTCAACCGCGGAGCGACCCCCATCGCCGACGCGCTGCGCTGACGGCCCAGGCGCGGAGCCGTGCGCGCGTCGTGGATGCGCGCGTTCAGGCGGAGCCGCGCCAGACGATGTCGCAGTCGAGTCGAACCTCGGCCGCCGGTTCGTCGCCCCGGAGCCGGGCGAGCACGAGGCGCGCCGCCTCGGCGCCGAGTCCTGCAGCGGGCTGGCGCACCGTCGAGAGCGCGGGCGTCGTGCGCAGCGCCCAGGCGCTGTCGTCGAAGCCGACGACGCCGATGTCGTCGGGCACGCTGCGCCCGGTCTCCTTGATCGCCTCGATTGCTCCCGCGGCGACCGCATCGGATGCCGCGAAGACGCCGTCGAGGTCGGGGGCGCGTTCGAGCAGCCGTCGCATCCCGTCGCGGCCCGCGGAGTAGGAGTAGAGCGGCACGGGTTCGACGAGCGCCTCGTCGAACGCGTCGCCGAGCGCCTCTCGGAAGCCCGCGAGCCGGTCGGCGCCCGAGTCGCGGTCGAGCGCCGCGGCGACCATCCCGATCCGCCGCCGCCCCGTCTCCATCAGCCTGCGCGTGATCGATGCGGCGGCGCCGACGTTGTCGATGACGACGAAGGAGGCGGAGCCCGCGGCGCCGGGCGGGTGCCCGACGTACGCGGCGGGGAGTCGGAGTCGGTCGACGACGCGGGTGACCGGATCGTCGGCGCGCGCGGAGACGATGATCACGCCGTCGACGAGCCCGCCCGAGAGGTATCGGGCGACGCGATCCGTGTCGCGCTCGGTGTCGACGATCAGCACGGCCATCTGGTGGTCGGCTTCCGACAGCCGCGTGTTCGCGCCGAGCAGGATCTCGCCGATGTTCGGGTCCTCGACGAACAGCGAGTGGGGTTCGTGGACGATGAAGCCGACGGCCTGGGTGCGCTGCATGACGAGGTTGCGTGCCGCGGTGTTCGGCACGTACCCGACCTTGGCGATCGCGGCCTCGATCGCCTCGCGCGCGGCCGCCGAGACGTAGCGCTCGCCGTTGACGTAGCGGCTCACGGTGCCGCGCGAGACGCCCGCCTCGAGTGCGACGTCGTGCACGGTGGCCCGCTTGGAGCGGGTCGGCTTCGTCGTCATGCGACTCACTGTAGCGCTGCGGGGTGTTGACATCGGGGAGGCTGCGTGGCACTCTGTGTACGTTCACAGAAATCGCCCCGGTCAACTGCTCGGGCAAATCTGTGCACGTTCACAGAATCAACGACGATCACCGGGAGCACCGTGGACCACCCCGCGACGACGCTGGCGCCGATCCCGCCGCTGCAGGCCGAGCCTGCACCCGCCGCCGCCCGCCCCCGCTTCCAGCACCAGGGCATCGCGTTCGGCTGCGACTACAACCCCGAGCAGTGGGAACCGGCCGTCTGGCGCGAGGACGTCGCGCTCATGCGCGAGGCGGGCGTCGACCTCGTCGCGATCAACGTCTTCGGCTGGGCCGCCCTCCAGGGCCCCGACGGCGCCTTCGACTTCGCGTCGCTCGACGAGGTGGTCGAGCTGCTCCACGCCGCCGGCATCCGGATCAACCTCGGCACCGGCACCGCGTCGCCGCCGCCATGGCTCACCGCGCGCCACCCCGAGATCCTCCCCGTGATGGAGGACGGCACGACCCGGTACCCCGGTGGCCGACAGGCGTGGTGCCCGAGCTCCCCGACCTTCCGCCGGTACGCGCTCGACCTCGTCGAGGCCGTCGCCGAGCGCTACGGCGCGCACCCGGCCGTCGAGCTCTGGCACGTGTCGAACGAGCTCGGCTGCCACAACGCGCTCTGCCACTGCGACGAGAGCACGCGCGCGTTCCGGCGCTGGCTCCGCGACCGCTACGGCTCGATCGACGAGCTCAACCGCGCGTGGGGCACGAGCTTCTGGAGCCAGCGCTACGCCGACTGGGACGAGATCCTCACGCCGAAGCTCACGGTCTCGAGCCGCAACCCCGGCCAGGTCCTCGACTTCCACCGCTTCTCCTCCGACGAGCTGCTCGGGTACCACCGCGCCGAGGCCGACGTGATCCGCCGGCACAGCGCCCTGCCGATCACGACGAACTTCATGGTCACCGCGCACATCCGCGACCTCGACTACTGGTCGTGGGCACCCGAGATGGACGTGATCGCCAACGACCACTACCTCGACCACCGCCTGAGCGACCCCCGCGGCGAGCTCGCGTTCGCCGCGGACCTCACCCGTGGCCTCGCCGGCGGCGAGCCGTGGCTGCTCATGGAGCACTCGACGGGATCGGTCAACTGGCAGCCCGTGAACCTCGCGAAGGAGCCCGGCCAGCTGCTCCGCAACTCGCTGGCGCATGTCGCGCGCGGCGCCGACGCGGTCTGCTTCTTCCAGTGGCGCGCGTCGCTGCAGGGCTCCGAGAAGTTCCACTCGGCGCTCGTCCCGCACGCCGGCACCGACACCGACCTGTGGCGCGAGGTCGTCGAGCTCGGGCGGATCGTGGGCGCGCTCGACGAGGTCGCCGGCACCCGAGTGCACGCCGACGTGGCGCTGCTGTTCTCGTGGGAGTCGTGGTGGGCGTCCGACGCCGAGACCCGCCCCACGCACGCCATCGAGTACCTCGATCAGGTGCACGCCCTCCACGGCGCGCTCCTCGACCTCGGCATCACCGTCGACGTGGTCCGGCCCGGCGCCGACCTCACCGGCTACCGGCTCGTCGTGGCCCCGGGCCTCTACCTCGTCTCCGACGCGGATGCCGCCGCGCTCGACGAGGCCGTGGCATCCGGCACCCACGCCCTCGTGACGTTCTACAGCGGCATCGTCGACGAGCACGACTGCGTGCGCCCCGGCGGCTACCCCGGCGCGTGGCGCGACCTGCTCGGCGTGCGCGTCCAGGAGTTCGCGCCGGTGCTGCCCGGCACGCCGATCGCGCTCGAGTCCGGCGCGACCGCCGCG
>NZ_SDPL01000362.1 GCF_004135055.1 Agromyces binzhouensis
CCGTCGCCGGCGACCGGCGCCGTGCGCTCCCCCGGCACGCCCGGTGCGGCGTCGACCGGCACGAGCGCGCCGAAGTCCTCGATGCGGATGCCGCAGAGCGGGCCGAGCTGCGTCGCGAACCCGCCGTCGCGGAACCGGTCGAGCTCGTCCACGACGTCGCTGAACGGCCCGACGAGCAGGTGCCCGCCGCGCTCGACGAACGACGTGAGTGCGGCGGCATCCGTCTCGCGAACCAGGTAGAGCAGCGGCGCGATCGCGACGTCGTACCCGTCTCCCACGCGCGAGGCCGGAACGAGGTCGACCTGCACGTGGCGGCGGTGCAGCGCCCGGTACCACCGCTGGATCACGGCGACGTAGTCGAGCGCGTTCTGCGGGTGGTCGGATGCCTCGACGGCCCACCAGTTCTCCCAGTCGAAGACGAGCGCCACGCGCGAGTCCCGTGTGCCGGCCGGAAGCTCGGGGAGCGCGGCGAGCGCCTCGCCGAGCGCGACCGCCTCGCGCCAGGTGCGGGTCTCGGTGCCGGCGTGCGGGAGCATCGCGGAGTGGAACTTCTCGGAGCCCGCCCTCGACTGCCGCCACTGGAAGAACAGGACGCCGTCGGCGCCGCGTCCGATCGCCTGCGCGCTGAGCGCGGCCATCTGCCCGGGCGCCTTGGGCGCGTTCGTCGGCCGCCAGTTCAGTGCGTTCGTCGCCTGCTCCATGAGGATCCACGGCACCTCGGGCTTCAACGAGCGGGCGAGGTCGCGCTGGAATGCGGCCGCACGGAACGACTCCGGATCGTTCGGGTCGGGGTAGCAGTCGTCGCTCACGAGGTCGAGGTGCCGCACCCAGTGCGCGTAGTCCGCCGGCTTGAACGCGCCCATGAAGTTCGTCGTGATCGGCTGCGTCGCGCCCGCGGCGCGGATGATCTCGCGCTCCATGAGGTAGCACTCGAGCAGCATGTCGCTCGTGAACCGGCGGAAGTCGAGCTCCTGGCCCGGGTTGCGCGAGTACGGCGCCTTCCGCGGCGGGAAGACCTCGTCGAAGGACTGGTAGCGCTGCGACCAGAAGTCCGTCCCCCAGGCGTCGTTCAGCGAGCGGATGTCGCCGTATCGATCGGCGAGCCAGCGGCGGAACGCGTCTCGCGCGGCATCCGAGTAGTCGGCGTTCAGGTGGCATCCGTACTCGTTGTTCACATGCCACATGACGATCGCGGGGTGGTTCGCGTACCGCTCGGCGATCGCGGTGACGAGCTCACCGGCGAGCCGCCGGTACACGGGCGACGAGGGCGCGAACTGCTGGCGGCTCCCCGGCCAGTAGGTCGCGCCGTCCTCGTCCTGCGGCAGCATCTCCGGGTAGGCGGCGGTCGCCCACGGCGGTGGGGATGCGGTGGCGGTCGCGAGGTCGACGGCGATGCCGCCCTCGTGGAGCAGGTCGATGACCCGGTCGAGCCAGTCGAAGTCGAACTCGCCCTCGCGCGGCTGGATGCGCGACCACGCGAAGATGCCGAGGCTCACCATCGTGACGCCGGCCTCGCGCATGCGCGCGACGTCCTCGGGCCAGGTCTCCTCAGGCCACTGCTCGGGGTTGTAGTCGGCGCCGTAGTGCACGGGTGGTCCTCTCGTGGTGAAGCGTTCGTCCGGGCGATCATGCCGCGGGCGCCGACCCCCGTGCGGGAGCCGGCGCCCACGGGGCCGGATCAGGTCAGCCCAGGATCACCTGGGCCTCGCCGAAGAACTGGCTGACCGCCTCGTCCACCGAGATCGCGCCGAGGCCGATCGACTTGCCGAGGTCCCAGAAGGTCTGCTCGAGCGAGCCGTAGCCGACGACCGGGACCGGAGGGGCGTCGCCGATGCGGTCCGAGACCGACTCGAGGTAGTCGGCGACCTGCGCGTCGACGCCCTCGAGGGTCGTGCCCGCGAGCTTCGTCTCGGAGGCGGGGAAGCCGAGCGTGGTGCCGAAGACCTCGCCGGCGGTCTCGCTGTTGACGACGAAGTCGAGCCACATCGCGGCCGCCTCGGGGTGCTCGGTGTCCGCCGAGATCGCCACCTGCAGCCCGGCCTGGCGGTACAGGTCCTTCCCGCCCGGAACGTCGAGCGGCGGTGCCACGAGGGTCACCGACTCGGCGCCGGAGTCGGCCAGGTAGCCGCCGAGGAAGTTGCTCCAGCTCGCCTCGCTCGCGGTGCGGTTCGAACCGAAGCCCGAGATCGGCGCGATCTCCTCGAGCTGCTGCTGCGGGATCGCGACGCCGTCGCGCGCCTCGGCGCCCGAGTTCCAGAAGTCGCGGAGCTGGTCCTCGGTGAAGCCGAGCTCGCCGTCCTCGGTGTAGAGGTTGCCGCCCTCGGCGCGGAGCACGTTCTCGAACGTCTGGATGCGCTGGGTCATGTCGGTGCCGCCGTAGACCTCGCCACCGGTGGCCTCGGTGACCTCGGCCATCCACTCGGTGTACTCGTCGTACGTCGTGCCGCCCTCGTAGGGCTCGACGCCGGCCGCTTCGAGCAGGCCGTCGTTGAGGAACACGGCCCAGGAGCTGTACCCGGTCGGGAGCGAGTACTGCGTGCCGTCGAGCTGGCCGGTCTGCCGGAGGCCCTCGTCGAAGGCCTCGAAGTCGATGTACTCGCCGACCGTGTCGAGGTCGAGCAGCAGGCCCGGCTCGGCGTACTCGCGGAGGTACGAGTCGGAGAACTGCCACACGTCGGGCAGGCCGCCGCCGGCCGCCTCGGTCTTGCGCTTCTCCCAGTACGAGGGGAAGTCGGTGAAGGTGCCGTCGATCGTGATGTTCGGGTGCTCGGCCTCGAAGGCCTCGATGAGCTGCCCGTAGCGGTCGGCACGGTCGTCGTTGCCCCACCACGTGAAGTTCAGCGTCACCTCCTCGTCGGGGTCGTACTCGCCGCCGGCGTCGCCGCCGCCCGCGCATCCGGTCAGGGCGAGGGCCGCAGCCCCCGTCATCGCCGCGGCGGCGAGCCAGTGCCGGCCGTTCTTCCTCGTGAACATCGTCGTCCTCCGTGCTGTGGGGTGGGGGTCGCTCCGTTGGGAAAGCGCTTCCCCGCACACTAGCGTGCAACGATTCAATCGTCAACACCCGAGTGACGGCGAAACAGGGCGGATGCCTCCCCGCCCGCCTTCCGGAGGAATTTCCGCCCGACACGCCGCGCCGCACGGGCCGACACGCCGCCCATGCGCCGGAAGTTCCTCCCGAGACGTGTTCGGGCTGGGCGTGGGCGCGAGGAGCGCTGGCCCGAGGCGCGAGGTGCGCTGGCGCGAGGCGCGAGGTGCGCTGGCGCGAGGCGCGAGGTGCTGGCCCG
>NZ_SDPL01000363.1 GCF_004135055.1 Agromyces binzhouensis
CGCGCCGCGTGGAAGGAGCGCAGCGCGGCACTCGGTCGCGACTGGACCGCGGCCGCCGACTCGGGCGTCGCGCCGGACTCCGTGGAGGCGCAGGCGCTCGCGAAGCGCCACGTCGAGTGGCTGACGGGCATCCCGGGCACGCCTGCCGGCACGCCCGGCGGCGACGTACGGGCGTACGTCATCGGGCTCGGCGAGATGTACGTCGCCGACCCGCGCTTCGCGGCCAACTACGGCGGCGAGCAGGGTGCGGCGTTCGTGCGCGATGCGCTGCGGGTGTTCGCCGAGGCGAACCTGTAGGCGCTGCCGCGCTCGAGACGACGGATGCCGCGGGGCACGCGCCCCGCGGCATCCGCTCACCGGTCGGCCGGCCCTGCGCCCCGTCGGGCGCGACTCAGCACTCCGACTGGTCCCAGCGGGCGAAGTCGCCGATGACGACTCCGAACGGGATGTCGATGAAGCCCTTGATCTCCGCGATCCGATGGGCGATCGCCCCGGGCTCGCCCACGGCCTGGGGCACGAAGGTCAGCCCGACGCACGATGCGTGCGGGTTCACCTTCGGTTCGGCCGCGATCGCGGGGGTCGCGAGGCCGAGTGCGCCGATGGCGGCGAGGGCGCCGGCGGCGGCGAGGATCGTTCGAGTGCGCATGGTGTCTCCTCCAGAGGTACGTCGCGAGGATCCTCGGTCTGCATCGGCCGCGTCTGCGACGGCTGGCCGCACGCTAGCAGTGGGCCCGAACCGGGTGAAATCCCCCGGATTGGGGCTGGCTTCGCGTCCGCCTCGTGGAGTGTTCCACGCTGCGATGCCACTCCGGACCGGCGCCGAGACTCGATCCGCCGGCGGCGGCCGAGCGGTCAGGCCTGCGCGGGTGCGGCGCCCGTCGCGGGATGCGGGATGTCCCGGTCCCGCGTCCCGCGACGGACGGCCGGGCCGCGGCGCACCGCGAACAGCGGGATCGTCCACCCGCAGAGCGGGCCGATGAGGAGCGCGAACGCGAGCGTGCCGATGCCCACGTTGCCGCCGAGCAGGAACCCGGTCACGAGCACGGTCACCTCGATCCCGGTGCGGACGATCCAGATCCTCCATCCGGTGCGGCGGTGGAGGCCGGTCATCAGACCGTCGCGCGGCCCGGGGCCGAAGTGGGCGCCGATGTAGAGGCCGGTCGCCGCGGCGAGCACGACGATGCCGCCGAAGAGCATGACGATGCGCACCCAGAGGTCCAGTCCCGTCGGGATCATCCACAGCGAGAGGTCGGCGAAGGGCCCCACGAGGAGCGCGTTCATGAGCGTGCCGAAGCCGGGCTTCTGCCGGATGGGGATCCAGAGCAGCAGCACGATCCCGCTCGTGATCACGGTGATGAGCCCGAAGCCGAGCCCGGTCTGCTTCGCGATGCCCTGCGTGAGCACGTCCCACGGGGCGACGCCGAGTTCGCCGCGCACGATCAGCGCGATGCCGAGCCCGTAGAGGTACAGGCCGCCGAAGAGCTGCACGAGGCGGCGCCCGAACACGGGTGCGGAGTCGGCGGTGCGAGGGAGTCGGAACGGCATGATGGCAATCCAATCCCCGAATTGGCCTTTCGGCAAGAAGCCAATTGCTCTAAAGTGGCCCGCACCATGGAAGCCACCCTGAGCGCTCGCGCCCTCGAGACCCTCCTCGGCGACTGGCGCGCCGACGGCGGCAGCGCCTACCGGACGCTCGCCGACCGCATCCGCCTGCTGATCCTCGACGGGCGGATCCCCGTCGGCACCCGCCTCCCCGCCGAACGCGACCTCGCCGCGCGGCTCGGTCTCAGCCGCACCACCGTCACCGCGGCCTACCGCGAACTGCGCGAGCAGCGGATGCTCCGCAGCCTCCGGGGTTCCGGCAGCGTCGCCCGACTGCCGGGCGCGCCCGCCGTCCTCCCCGTGCCGCCGGCGGCCGACTACGTCGACTTCTCCAAGGCCGCCCTCCCCGCACTGCCGTGGCTCGCGGAGGTCGCCCGTGAGGCGGTCGAGGACCTCCCCGCGCATCTCGGCGACCCGGGCTTCGACCCGATCGGCATCCCGCAGCTGCGGGCGGCGATCGCCGACCGCTACACGACCCGCGGCCTGCCCACCGATCCGGAGCAGGTCATGGTGACCCTCGGCGCGCAGCACGCGATCGCGCTGCTCTCCCGCGCCGTCGTCGGTCGCGGGGACCGCGCCGTCATCGAGGCGCCCACCTACCCCCACGCCTACGAGGCACTCCGTGCCGCGGGCGCCCGGCTCGTCACCGTCGCGACGGCCCCGGACGACGTCGGACCCGACGGGTTCGGCGCCGTCGACGAGGCGGGCGACCTCGTCCGCGCGATGGGCCACGCGAACCCCGTCGCCGCGTACCTCATGCCCGACTTCCACAACCCCACCGGGCGCTCGCTCGACGCCGAGGCCCGCGAGCGCGTGCTCGATGCCGCGGCGCGCCAGGGCACCGTCGTGATCGCCGACGAGACGACCGCCGAACTCGACATCGACCGAGGGCTCGACCTCAAGCCGCTCGCGGCCTACGGCCCGGCGGTGATGGTCGGCTCCGTGGGCAAGACCGTGTGGGGCGGCGTGCGCGTCGGCTGGATCCGCGCGGACCGTCCGCTCATCCGCCGGCTCCTCGCCGTGCGCTCGCCGGGCGACCTCGGCACGCCGATCCTCGAGCAGCTCATCGTCGCGCGACTGCTCGCCCGGATGGACGACATCCTCGACGAGCGCCGAGAGCAGCTCCGCGCCGGCCGTGACCACCTCGAGCGGCGACTCGCCGACGCGTTCCCCGGCTGGCACGTTCCGCACGTCGACGGCGGCATCGCGACGTGGGTCGGCCTCGGCGCGCCCGTGAGCTCGCAGCTCGCGCTCGCCGCACGCACGCAGGGACTCATCGTCGCGGCGGGCCCGCGGTTCGGCATCGACGGCGCCTTCGAGCGGTTCCTGCGACTGCCGATCTGCTACGACGCCGAGACGACGGATGCCGCGGTGCAGGCCCTCACGAGGGCGTGGGGCTCGCTCGCGCGCACGCCCGTGCCCGAGCAGAGCGTGCTCGCGGCGGTCGTCTGAGCGGGCCCGAACGTTCACCTCGCGGCAATCCGCGGTTCGCCGTGCGGGACGAGAGTGAGGGCCGTCCCGTCCCCTGACCGAAGGTGATCCATGCTCTCCACCCGACCCCGCATCCGGCGCGCCGCGGCGCCGATCCTCGTGGGCGCCGTCGTCGCCGGCTGCCTCGCGGCGGCCCCGGCCGTCGCG
>NZ_SDPL01000364.1 GCF_004135055.1 Agromyces binzhouensis
CCGGGCTGATCGGCAGCAGGGTCGCCGCCGGCGCCGACGATCGGCGTGACCGTGGTGCGCCCATCACCTCGGCCGCCTCGTCGACCTCGCGCCGGAACATCGCGCCGGCGCCCGCGGCCGCGCGGTAGGTGAGCCGGTTCAGCGGTCCGACGCTGCGCGCCACGGTCCCGGCCGCGGGGAACTCGCGAGTCGCCGTCATCGCCGGCACGAGCTCGACGAGCACGTGCGGGATGCCGAGCGCATCGGCGATGAGCGGCGCCGAGAGCACCTTCGGATGCCACGCGATGACGTCGGGCCGGAACTCGAGCGCCGCGTGCGCCGCGTTCACGATGACCGCGCGCATCACGGGGCGCACGACGTCGCGGAGGCTGCGCATCGCGGCCAGCGGCGAGACGCCCTGCGACTCGATCAGTGCCGAGAAGTCGGCTTCGAGGCTGCGGGTGTCGATCCCGGTCGTGTCGACCCCGGAGCGGTCGGGCAGGGCGAGGCGGACCTCGTGACCGGATGCCGCGGCGCGGCGTGCGAGCGCGGCGAACGGTTCCACGTCTCCGCGCGAGCCCGCGGTGAGCAGGAGCAGCTTCATCGTGCCTCCTCGGTGACGAGACCGGTCGCGGCGAGCAGCCGGTCGTCGGTGACGAGCCCGTCGGAGTAGAGCTCGGCGAGCGGGACGGCGAGGCGGGCCAGGGCGACCTCGGCGTCGCCGCCGGCCCAGGCGGCCAGTCGATCGAGCAGCAGGAACGGCGCGACGCCGAGGAGGACCAGGGCGACGGCCTGCGCGTCCGGGTCGCGTGAGGGGCGGAGCCATCCGCTCGCCGCTCCGTCGTCGATCGAAGCGCGCGCGACCTCGCGCAGGCGAACGAAGAGCGCGTCGGATGCCGCGCCGCCCTCTCCGAGCATGCGCGCGAGGTACGGGCCGTAGGTGCCGAGCACCTCGCCGAGCACGTCGGACGGCGCCACGGCATCCTGCTTGGCGGCGATGAACCCGGCGACGCGAGCATCGCATTCCTCGCGCAGCGCCTGCTTGGTGCCGAAGTGGTGGGTGACGAGGGCGGTGCTGACGCCCGCGTGGGACGCGATGTCGCGCATGGTGGCGGCGTCGTAGCCGTGCGCGGCGAATCGATCGAGCGCTGCGGCGACGATGCGCGCGCGGGCCGTGAGGTCGCCGTCGGCGGCCGGGACTGTACGCATGTACAGCATTCTGTCTGATCGTACAGCTGCCCGCAAGAGCCTGAGGAAACACCCCATGAACAGGTGTTCGATGGCATCACCATGCGGGGGTGTGGTACCAAGGTGCGAGTCGCGCGCCCGCTTGACGGGCCACGGCGTCGACCCTGACGCCGCGACCGGAGAGCGAGGTTCCCCCGATGCGAGCACGTGCACGCACCACTGCCCTGGCCGCCCTGGCCGCCGCCGCCGGACTCGCGCTGGCCGTCACGACGGCCGTCGCACCGGCATCCGCCGCCAAGCCCGTGAGGGGCGGAACGACCACGACCAGCGTCGCGAGCGGGTGCGGCGACCTGAACGGTCTCAAGGTGACCGCGAAGACGGTCAGCAGGACGATCGCGCTGAACGCCGGCGACGTCATCGGCGTGACGGTCTCGCCGGCGCGCTCCGGTGACCTGATCCTCCTCGGCGGGTCGGCCGGCACGGCGATCTTCTTCGAAGAGGCGTCCGCGACCACCGGCATGAAGTTCACCGCTCCGTACAGCACGACGTACGGGCTCGGCTGGTCGCTCGAGACGTCCGGCACGGTTCCCAGCGACCTCACGTGGACGTTCACGTGCTCCGGCTCCGGAGGATCTGGCGGCAGCGCCACCACCTCCGACGCCGACCGCGACGGCGTCGCGGACAGCGCCGACTCGTGCCCGTCGACCACGCTGCCCGACAGCGTCTCGCGGCCCACCGCCGGCAAGTACTTCGCGAACTCGTCGGGGAAGTTCGTCGACGGCACCGGGGCATCGGCCGGCGTCACCGTCGTCGACGCCGGCGGCTGCTCGGCGACGCAGATCGCGAAGGCGCTCCGGCTGAGCAAGAAGGACTCGCGCTCCGGGATCAGCCTCACCACGCTGAAGAGCTGGGCCGCGACCCACTAGGCGCGGTCCCCGCCGGGGCCGCTCCGCATCGCGAGTGACCGAAGACCGTTGGCACGGCCCGCGGGCCGTGCGAGGCTGACGGTATGCCGGAATCCCCCGAGGTCCAGGCCCTCGTCGACGAACTCGAGTCGACGTTGCGCGGGCGCACCGTCGCGGCCGTCGACGTCGTCGAGTTCCGGGTCACGAAGACGCGGAGCCGTCCTCTGACGACGCTCGTCGGCGAACGGGTCCTCGGCGTGACCCGGCACGGCAAGCTGCTGGCGATCGACTTCGACGGCTCGGAGATGCTCGTGGTCTCGCTCGGGCGTCACGGGTGGGCGCGCTGGGCGCCCGCCGAGGCGGATGCCGCAGCACCACCCGCCGGCACCGGAGGCGAGGCCGAGCCTCCGCCGCCCACCCTCGTCTCCCTCGCCTTCGACGGCGACACGGTGCTCGAGCTCACGGACGCCGGCGGCTGGGTGTCGCTCGGATGCTGGGTGGTCGACGAGGTCGACGAGGTCGCCGCGATCGCCAAGCACGGCCCCGACCCCGCCGACCCGGCATTCGGTCGCGACGACTTCGATCACGCCGTCGCCGGTCGCCGCAAGCAGCTGAAGGCGATCCTCCAGGAGCAGGAGACGCTCGCCGGCATCGGCAACGCGTACTCCGACGAGATCCTCTTCACCGCACGGCTCTCGCCCGTCGTGCACGCGGCGGCCCTCGGCGACGACGAGCTCGCCCGCCTGTTCGCGGCGACGACGAGCACGATCCGCGACGCGATCGCCGCGCGCCGGGGCATCCCGATCGACCGCCTCAAGGAGGCGAAGGTCGCGGCGATGCAGGTGCACGGCCGCGCGGGAGAGCCCTGCCCGGGAGGATGCGGCGGCGAGATCCGCGACTTCACGTTCGCGAGCACCACCGCGCAGTACTGCCCGGAGTGCCAGACGGACGGCGAGCTCCTGCCGCTGAAGGAGGGGGAGTCCGGGCGATGAGCGCGGAGCCGGGCGGTGGGCCCGGGTCATCCGCCCCGCCCGCCGTCGTCATCGTCGACGTGGCCAACGTGATGGGATCGCGGCCCGACGGCTGGTGGCGCGATCGCGCGCGTGCCGCGACGCGACTGCTCGAGCGGATGCCGCGGCTCGTGGGCCGCACGGTCGGCGCGCCCG
>NZ_SDPL01000365.1 GCF_004135055.1 Agromyces binzhouensis
GCCGGGATCGACGCGGCGGCCGTCGGCGCGCGCCCCTCGCGCCACCGCCGCAGCACCCCGCCGGGCACCTCCTCCGCGACGAGCGCGAACGCGAAGTGGTCGCGCCAGTCGCCGTCGATGTGGATGAAGCGGCGTCGCAGCCCCTCGTAGCGGAAGCCCAGCTTCTCGACGACCCGGAGCGAGGGCCCGTTCTCGGGACGGATGCAGATCTCCATGCGGTGGAGCCGGAGGCTCCGGAAGCAGTGGTCGGTCGCGAGCGCGACGGCGGTGGGGGTGATGCCGCGACCGGCGACGTCCTTGGCGACCCAGTACCCGATCGACGCCGACGCGAGCGACCCGTGCGTGATCGACGAGACGTTCAACTGGCCGACGAGCTCGCCCTCCCATTCGAGCACGAACGGCAGCGCGGTGCCGGCGCGCGCGTGCGCGTTGAGGTTGCGGATGCTCGCCCGCGCGTCGATCACGGTGCCCCCGCCGGGGTACGTCGCCTCCCACCGCCGCAGCCACGCACGGTTGTCGAGCAGCACCCGTTCGAGCGGGCGCGCATCGCGCACCCTGATCGGTCGGAGCGTCAGCGACCCGTCCACGAGGGTCGGAACGGATGCCACCGGCACGTCAGCCTCGTTCGAGCCCGGCGGCGAACTCGACGAGCCACGGGCGCAGGTCGGCGCCGAGGTCCTCGCGATCGGAGGCGAGCTGGATGACCGCCTTGATGTAGTCGAGCTTGTCGCCCGTGTCGTACCGCCGGCCGCGGAAGACGACCCCGTAGACGCCACCCGTGCCCTCGACGTCGCCCGCCATCTCCATGAGCGCGTCGGTCAGCTGGATCTCGCCGCCCTTGCCCGGCTCGGTGCGGTGCAGCACCTCGAACACCTCGGGCTTGATGACGTAGCGGCCGATGACGGCGTAGTTCGAGGGCGCGACCTCCTTCGCGGGCTTCTCCACGAGGCCGGTGATCCGCACGACGTCGGGGTCGTCGGTCTCCTCGATCTCGGCGGCGCCGTAGAGGTGGATGCTGTCGGGGTCGACCTCGAGCAGGGCGACGATGGTCGCGTCGCGCGCGACCTGCTCGGCGAGCATGCGGGTGAGCAGCACGTCGCGCTCGTCGATGATGTCGTCGCCCAGCAGCACCGCGAACGGCTCGTCCCCGACGTGCATCTCGGCGCGGAGCACCGCGTGGCCGAGGCCCTTCGGATCGCCCTGGCGGACGTAGTGCATCTGCGCGAGCTCGGTCGACTCGTTGACCTTCTGCAGCTTGGCCGTGTCGCCCTTCTGCTCCAGGGTGTACTCGAGTTCGGCGACGCGGTCGAAGTGGTTCTCGAGCGCGTTCTTGTTGCGGCCCGTGATCATGAGCACGTCGGTGAGTCCGGCGCCGACGGCCTCCTCGACCACGTACTGGATGGCGGGCTTGTCGACGACCGGCAGCATCTCCTTCGGCATCGCCTTGGTCGCGGGCAGGAAGCGCGTTCCCAGGCCGGCGGCAGGGATGACGGCCTTCGTGATCCGTTCAGTCATGCGCATCAGCGTAGCCGTACGGCATGGGCGTGGGACGGATGCATCGTCCTAGGATGGCTGGCATGCCCGACGATCCGACCGTGGTCAAGCGGATCCTCCGCGCCGAGCTCCGCGAGCGCCGGCGGAACATGCCCGCGCACGAGCGCGACCAGGCGACCGAGGGATTCACGTCCCGCCTGCAGGAACTCGTCGGCTCGAGCGAGGCGACCTCGATCTCGTGCTACCTCTCTATGCCCACCGAGCCCGACACCCGGCCCTTCGTGAACTGGGCGGAGGCGAACGGCATCCGCGTCCTGTTCCCGATCACGCGCGAGGACGGCCTCCTCGACTGGACGGTCGGAGAGGAGGAGGACGAGGTGACCGGGCTGCACGGCATGCCCGAGGCGGTCGGCGAGCTCCTCGGCCCGATGGCGATCAACGACGTCGACCTGATCCTCGTGCCGGCCGCCGCGGTGGATGCCACGGGCATGCGCCTCGGGTGGGGACGAGGGTATTTCGACAAGACCCTCGGTTCGATGGGAAAATGTCCCCCGGTGTACGCCATCGTCTTCGACGGCGAGTTCGTCGAGGAGGTGCCGCGAGAGGTCCACGACCAGCCGGTGAACGGCGTCGTGACCCCCACGCGGATCGTCGCGTTCTGACCCGCGAGGCGTGCACCCCCGCATTCCACCGACGGAGCCCGAGAGACCACCATGCCCACCTATTCCTACCGCTGCACCGAGTGCGGCGAGGCCTTCGACATCCAGCAGGCCTTCACCGACGACACGCTGACGGAGTGCCCGGCGTGCTCCGGCCGCCTGCGCAAGCTCTTCGGCACGGTCGGCGTCACCTTCAACGGGTCCGGGTTCTACCGGACCGACTCCCGTGCGACCGGCGGGAAGGGCGGATCCTCGTCCGGCTCGGAGTCCGGTTCGGGCGGATCCTCCGGATCGTCCTCGTCGTCGTCCGGTTCGACGTCGCCGTCGACGTCGTCCGGGTCCTCGTCGAACTCGACGACGGGTTCGTCGTCGACCGCCGCGTAGGATCGACGTCCTGCCCGCGCACACCGCACCGCAGATGAAGGGGGAGCAGCGAGTGCTCAAGGGATTCAAGGAGTTCATCCTCAGGGGGAACGTGATCGACCTCGCGGTCGCGGTGGTCATCGGCGCCGCGTTCACGGCGGTCGTGAACTCGATCGTCAGCAACCTGTTCAATCCGCTGATCGGCGCGCTGTTCCGCGCGGACAGCCTCGACTCGGCGTTCGTCTGGGAGATCCCCACGATGGACGGCAGCGTCGCGGAGGTGAAGTTCGGCGCCGTGCTCGGCGCGATCCTCACGTTCGTCATCGTGGCCGCCGTCGTCTACTTCGTCTTCGTCCTGCCGATGAACGTGCTGAAGGAACGCGCCGAGGCGCGCCGCCAGGCCGGTGAGCAGAAGGCCGAGGACCCCGAGACGGAGCTCACGGTGCTGGCCGAGATCCGGGACCTGCTCTCCGCCGATCGCGCGCGGCAACCGGATTCGCAGCGCACCGAGTAGCGACGTTCGCCAGGGGTCGGCGCCCGTCGAGCGAGTCGGTCGTCGCGCCTCGTCGTCTCACCAGTGCGGCGGGCGCTCGCGCGTGATGCGGTCGTCCTCCGGGCGCGACGTCCGCGCTGCGCCGGCCTCCGACTCGTCGTGCGCCCCGGGCACCGCCGATTCGGGCTCGGGATCCGTGCCCGGCGCCGGGGTCAGGCGTGCGCGTC
>NZ_SDPL01000366.1 GCF_004135055.1 Agromyces binzhouensis
CGCCGGCCACGGGCCTGCGGCTGCGGACCCGCAACGCGGCGGTGCGCGTGCTCGGCCTGCCGGGGCTTCGCGGGGTGCTCGGGCGGGCGTTCACCATGCAGTGGCTGTGAGGCCCGGGGCGCCCGCCGTCGTCAGGCCGCGGTGCCGTCGTGCTCCGCGCCCTCTGCGTCGTCCGCGGTCGCCTCGGCCTCGAGCGGGGTGAGCACGAAGATCGGGATCTCGCGGTCGGTCTTCGCCTGGTACCCGTCGTAGTCGGGCCAGACCTCGGTCGCGCGACCCCACCACAGCTCCTTCTCGGCGCCTGTGACCTCGCGGGCCAGGTACTCGCGCTTGACCTCGCGGTCCTGGAGCTCGACGTGCGGCTGCTGCTTCATGTTGAAGTACCACGCCGGGTGGACGGGTTCGCCGCCCTGCGATGCGACGACGGCGTACTCGCCGTCGTGCTCGACGCGCATGAGCGCGGTCTTGCGGAGCTTCCCGCTCTTCGCGCCGACCGTCGTCAGCACGATGACGGGCCTGCCGCGCAGCGAGTTCGCCTCTCGACCTCCCGTCGCCTCGTAGGTCTCGGCCTGGTCGCGTGCCCACTTGGCCGTGCTGGGTGCGTAGTCGCCCTCGAGCGGCATCCGTTCCTCCTTGTTCGGGTGTCGTTCCACGGTAACGCGCGCGTCCGCGTCGTGATTCCCGTGCGTCGCGCTGCCGTTCCCGGGCCGCACGCGGGCGGCATCCGGAATACCGCTCACGGTCCGCAAGTTGAGCGTAGTAGACTCAACTTTGTCGAAAGGAGCCCCGTGGCCAACATGCAGGGCGCGCCGAGCTCTCAGGAGGAGCAGAAGTCGGCGCTCGAACAGTACGGCGTCAACCTCACCGAGATCGCCCGCCAGGGCAAGCTCGACCCGGTCATCGGTCGCGACGCCGAGATCCGCCGCGTCAGCCAGGTGCTCACCCGGCGCACGAAGAACAATCCCGTGCTCATCGGCGAGCCCGGCGTCGGCAAGACCGCCGTCGTCGAGGGGCTCGCGCAGCGCATCGTGGCCGGCGACGTCGCCGACTCGCTGAAGGACAAGCAGCTCGTCGCGCTCGACATCTCCGCCCTCGTCGCGGGCGCCATGTACCGCGGCCAGTTCGAGGAACGACTCAAGGCCGTCCTCAAGGAGATCAACGAGGCCGAGGGCCGCATCATCACCTTCGTCGACGAGCTCCACCTGCTGATGGGCGCGGGCGGCGGCGAGGGGTCCGTCGCGGCCTCCAACATGCTGAAGCCCATGCTCGCCCGCGGCGAGCTGCGGCTCATCGGCGCGACCACGCTCGACGAGTACCGCGAGTACGTCGAGAAGGACGCGGCGCTCGAGCGCCGCTTCCAGCAGGTCTTCGTCGGCGAGCCCAGCGTCGAGGACACCGTCGCCATCCTTCGCGGACTGAAGGGCCGGTACGAGGCCCACCACGGGGTCACCATCACCGACGCCGCACTCGTGGCCGCCGCCGCGCTCTCCAACCGGTACATCTCCGCGCGGCAGCTGCCCGACAAGGCGATCGACCTCATCGACGAGGCGATGTCGCGCCTCAAGATGGAGATCGACTCGAGCCCGGTCGAGATCGACCAGCTCAAGCGCCAGGTCGACCGGATGCGGCTCGAGGAGCTCGCGCTGAAGAAGGAGAAGGACGACGCGTCGAAGGAGCGGCTCGAGCGCCTGCACGAGACGCTCCTCGAGAACGAACGCGAGCTGGCCGCGCTCGAGGAGCGCTGGTCGCGCGAGCGGATGTCGCTCAACCGCGTCGGCGAGCTCAAGAAGCGGCTCGACGAGGCCGTCACCGAGCGCGATCGCGCGATGCGCGAGGCCGACTACGCCAAGGCGTCCAAGCTCGAGTACGAGACCATCGCGCAGCTGCAGCGCGACCTCGAGGCGGCGGAGCAGGCCGAGCAGGCGCCCGACGAGCCGCGCATGGTCAACGAGCAGGTGACCGAGGAGGACATCGCCGCGGTCATCGCGCAGTGGACCGGCATCCCCGTCGGCCGGCTCATGCAGGGCGAGACCGAGAAGCTGCTCCACCTCGAGTCCGAGCTCGGACGCCGCGTCATCGGCCAGCGACCCGCGGTCGCGGCCGTCGCCGACGCCGTGCGCCGCGCACGGGCCGGCGTCAGCGACCCCGACCGGCCCACCGGGTCGTTCCTGTTCCTCGGCCCGACCGGCGTGGGCAAGACCGAGCTCGCCAAGGCCCTCGCCTTCGTGCTCTTCGACGACGAGCACGCCATGGTGCGCATCGACATGTCGGAGTACGGCGAGAAGCACTCGGTGTCGCGCCTGGTCGGCGCCCCTCCGGGCTACATCGGCTACGAGCAGGGCGGCCAGCTCACCGAGGCCGTGCGCCGCCGCCCGTACTCGGTGATCCTGCTCGACGAGGTCGAGAAGGCGCACCCCGAGGTGTTCGACGTGCTGCTCCAGGTGCTCGACGACGGTCGGCTGACGGACGGCCAGGGCCGCACCGTCGACTTCCGGAACGTGATCCTCGTGCTCACGTCCAACCTCGGCTCGCAGTTCCTCATCGACCCGACGCTCTCGTGGGAGGAGAAGGAGGCCGCCGTCATGGCGGCGGTCCGCCAGTCGTTCAAGCCGGAGTTCGTGAACCGGCTCGACGACCTCGTGGTCTTCTCCACGCTCTCGCACGACGAGCTCGGCGAGATCGTGAACCTGCAGATCGACCGGCTCACGACCCGCCTGCACGAGCGCCGGCTCGAGCTCGGCGTCACGCCCGACGCGCGGACCTGGCTCTCCGACCGGGGCTACGACCCGCTCTACGGGGCGCGGCCGCTGCGCCGGCTCATCCAGACCGAGGTCGCCGACCGGCTCGCGCGTGCGCTGCTCGCCGGCGAGATCCGCGACGGCGACACGGTCGTGGTGGGCCTCGCCGACGGCGGCGAGCACCTCACGGTGACGCGCGCGCCCGAGGCGGGCGTCGGGCCCGAGGGCGGAGAGCACGACGTGACCGACGCGGAGATCGTGGAGGAGTAGCGCGGCCGCGGCATCCGCAACCCGCCGTTCACCCGGCGGACGTACCGTCGAGGGCATGTCGCCGGGGGTGCTGTCGGACGCGTCATCGGTCGTGGAGCTCGATACGGGCGCGATCCGCGGGCGGCGCCGGCGCGGCACGCGGCAGTGGCGCGGCATCCCGTACGCCGCCGCTCCCGCGGGCGACCTCCGGTT
>NZ_SDPL01000367.1 GCF_004135055.1 Agromyces binzhouensis
GGCCGGCGACGTCGCGCGTCCCGAACACGTGATCGAGGGTCGCGAGGATGCCCGCGTGCACGCCGGCCGCGGTGGCGTCGGCCGGCTCGCCCACGCCGCCCTGCTCGGCGGGCAGGCCGCAGACGTGCTCGGTGCGCTCGTGGACGACCGCCATGAGCTCGGCGCTCGTGCCGACGTCCTCCGCGGTCATGTACGCGCCGCCGAGCGACTCGACGGCGTCGCCGAGGTCGAGCATCGCGTCGTGGCGACGCGCCTCGTCGAGCGTCTCGCCCGCGGGGATGCAGACGACCGACTTGCCGCCGCCGCGCGCGAGACCGGCCGCGGCGTTCTTCAGGGTCATGGCCTGCGACAGGCGCAGGGCGTCGGCGAGCGCGTCGGTCCAGTGCTCGTAGTGCCAGACGCGCGCGCCTCCGAGGGCCTGGCCGAGCGCGGTGGAGTGCACCGCGACGATGATGGTGAGCCCGGAGCGGGGACCCCGCGTGATGAGCACGCGTTCGTGGTCGGGTGCGTCGGCGGGCAGTGCGGCGTGGACCCCGTTGGACGGGGACGGCGCGGGGGCGTGGGTGATCGACATCGATCGGCTCCTTGTGTTCATCGCCTTGTGGGCGCGGCTGTGCGGGCGCTTCGTGGGCGCCTCATCTCAAGGGTACCGCCGTGGGGACGCTCCGACGCCCCACGGCCGGGGGCGGCGGCGCTCAGTGGAAGAAGTGCCGCTCCCCGGTGAAGTACATGGTCACGCCCGCGGCCCTCGCCGCCGCGACGACCTCCTCGTCGCGCACCGATCCCCCGGGCTGCACGACCGCGGTCACGCCCGCGTCGAGGAGGATCTGCAGTCCGTCGGCGAAGGGGAAGAACGCGTCGGATGCCGCCACCGACCCGGCCGCGCGATCGCCTGCGCGCTCGACCGCGAGCCTGCACGAGTCGACGCGGTTGACCTGGCCCATGCCGACGCCGACCGAGGCGCCGTCGGAGGCCAGCAGGATCGCGTTCGACTTCACCGCGCGGCAGGCCCGCCAGGCGAACTCGAGGTCGGCGAGCGTCGCCTCGTCGGCGGGGTCGCCCGCGGCGAGCGTCCACTCGGAGGCGGGGGCGAACGAACGGTCGGCCTGCTGGAGCAGCAGCCCGCCGGAGACCTGGCGGATCTCGGTGACGGGCGGCTCGAAGCCCTCGGGCAGCTCGAGCAGGCGGAGGTTCTTCTTCTGCGTGAGGATCTCGACCGCGTCGGGCTCGAAGCCCGGCGCGACGAGCACCTCGGTGAAGATGCCGGAGACGGTCTCGGCCATCTCGCGGGTCACCGTGCGGTTCGCCGCGATGACGCCGCCGAACGCCGAGACGGGGTCGCACTCGTGTGCGCGGCGGTGCGCGTCGGCGATCGGGTCGGCGGCGCCGGATGCCGCGACGGCGATGCCGCACGGGTTGGCGTGCTTGATGATCGCCACGGCCGGGGCGTCGAAGTCGTACGCGGCCCGCACCGCGGCATCCGCGTCGACGTAGTTGTTGTACGACATCTCCTTGCCGTGCAGCTGCCTCGCCTGCGCGATGCCCGGGCGACCGCCGACGGCCGAGTAGCGCGCGGCCTTCTGGTGCGAGTTCTCGCCGTAGCGGAGGTCGGCGTCCTTGGTCCAGGCGGCGCCCACCCACGCGGGGAACGGCGACTCCTCGACAGCCTGGTCGGGTGCGACGACGCTGCCGATCCACGAGGCGACGGCGATGTCGTACGTCGCGGTGTGGCGGAACGCCTCGCGGGCGAGGTCGCGTCGCTGCGCGAGCGTCGTGCCGCCGGCGCGCACGGCCGAGACGACCTCGTCGTAGCGGTCGGGCGAGACGACCACGGCGACGTTGGCGTGGTTCTTCGCCGACGCGCGGACCATCGCGGGCCCGCCGATGTCGATCTGCTCGACGATCTCGTCGGCCTCGGCGCCAGAGGCCACGGTCTCGACGAACGGGTAGAGGTTCACCACGACGAGCTCGTACGGCGCGATCGCGAGCTGCGCGAGCTCGCGCTCGTGGTGCTCGAGCCGGAGGTCGGCGAGCAGGCCGGAGTGCACGGCCGGGTGCAGCGTGCGCACGCGCCCGTCGAGGTGCTCGGGGTAGCCGGTCACGTCGGCGACCTGCGTCACGGGGAGCCCGGCGTCGGCGATCGCCTTCGACGTGCCGCCGGTCGACACGATCTCGACGCCGGCCTCGACGAGGGCCGAGGCGAGCTCGACGAGCCCGGACTTGTCGCTCACGGCGATGAGCGCGCGCCTGACGGAAACGACGTCCCGGTCGCGGTAGAGGCTCGGGTCGATGCGTGCTCCGCTCATGATGCGGCGAGCTCCTTCAGGTCGAGGTGCGAGTTGGCGATGTCGATGACGGCCTGGATGAGCAGGCGCCGCTCGACGGGCTTGATGCGGTCGTGGAGCGTCGACTCGGTGTCGCCGGGGAGGATCGGCACGCGCTCCTGCGCGATGATCGGGCCGCCGTCGACGGAGTTGTCGACGACGATGAGGCTCGCGCCGGTCTCGGTCGCGCCCGCGGCGAGCGCGTCTCGCACGCCGTGCGCGCCCGGGAACTCGGGCAGGTACGCGGGGTGCGTGTTGATGAGGCCGGGGCTGAACGCGTCGACGACGGCCGGCGGCACGAGCCGCATGAGCCCCGAGAGGATCACGAGGTCGGCGCCCCAGGCGCGCACCTGCTCGATGAGCGCGTCGCCCCACTCGTCGCGCGAATCGTAGGCGGTGAAGGGGACGGTGAAGGCCGGGATCCCGAACTCCTCGCCGAGCGCCAGTCCCTCGCAGTCGCGGTCGGCGCCGATGGCGACGACCCTCGCGGGGAACTCGGCGTCCTCCGACGCCTCGAGGAGCGCGCGGAGGTTCGATCCCGTGCCCGAGATCAGCACGACGAGCTTCAGCACCCTACGAGGGTACCCGCCGCGCAGACGAGCGGATGACACGGGCCCGCCCGCGCACGTGCGCAGCGACCCGGCGGGCGGTGGAATCGCGCTCAGCGACCACGGCTCCCGCGCGTCAGTCCCTCGATCTCGGCCGTCTGGACGTCGTCGGACGACGCGTGCTCGTCCGGCGCGGGATCCGCCCACAGCGGTTCGCCCGGCGGCTCCTCGTCATCGACGCCCTGCCGGGAGCGGGCGCGAGCGGCGAACGCCCCCGCGATCGCCCCGACGCCGACGCTCGCCGCGGTC
>NZ_SDPL01000368.1 GCF_004135055.1 Agromyces binzhouensis
CGGCGACGCTCGCGGCGGCGACGGATGCCGCGGCCAGCGCGGACACGTCCAGGCGCGCGGGCAGCGGCACCTCGGGCAGCGGCGCGAGCATCGCGAGCGCGGCGGGATCGAGATCGAGCTCCGCGCGGACTCGTGCGAGGAGCCGATCAGCCGCCTCGCGTGTCACCGGGCCTACCGGACGAACACGCCCGCGAGCGTCTTCTTGCCGCGACGGAGGACGGCCATGCCGCCGGCGTCGACCCGGCCGCCGATCAGCGTCGTGTCGTCCTCGACGCGCACGTTGTCGATCGAGACGCCCCCCTGGGCGATTGCGCGGCGACCCTCGCTGAGGCTCGAGACGAGGCCGGTGTCGACGAGCAGCTGCACGACCGTGGCGTCCGCGCCGGTCTCGGTGTGAGGGAGCTCGCGGAGCGCGGCCTCGAGCGTGCCCCGGTCGAGGCCGGCGAGGTCGCCCTGTCCGAACAGCGCCTGCGAGGCCGCGATGACGGAGGCCGTGGCATCCGCGCCGTGCACGAGGGTCGTCACCTCGTGCGCGAGCACCCGCTGCGCCTCGCGGCGGAAGGGCTCGGTCTCGACCTTCTCGGCCAGCTCCTCGATGCGCTCGCGACGGAGGAACGTGAAGACCTTGAGCCGGTCGATCACGTCGGAGTCGTCGGTGTTGAGCCAGAACTGGTAGAAGCGGTACGGACTGCACATGTCGGCGTCGAGCCAGATGGCGTTGCCCTCGCTCTTGCCGAACTTCGTGCCGTCGGAGTTCGTGATGAGCGGCGTGCCGATCGCGTGGACGTGCACCCCCTCGACGCGGTGGATGAGGTCGGTGCCGCTCGTGAGGTTGCCCCACTGGTCGCTGCCGCCCGTCTGCAGGACGCAGTCGTACTGGCGGTAGAGCTCGAGGTAGTCGAACCCCTGGAGGATCTGGTAGCTGAACTCGGTGTAGCTGATGCCGGCGTCGGAACTGAGGCGCGAGGCGACCGCGTCCTTCTTCAGCATCGTCCCGACGCGGTAGTGCTTGCCGATGTCGCGGAGGAAGTCGATCGCGGAGAGGCCGGCGGTCCAGTCGAGGTTGTTCACCATGCGGACGGCGTTCTCGCCCTCGGCGGAGAGGAATCGTCGGACCTGGGCGTCGAGGCGCTCGACCCACTCGGCGACCGTCTCCTTCGTGTTCAGGGTGCGCTCCGCGGTGGGGCGAGGGTCGCCGATGAGGCCGGTGGAACCCCCGACGAGGCCGAGCGGCTTGTGGCCGGCGAGCTGGATGCGGCGCAGCGTGAGGATCTGCACCAGGTTGCCGAGGTGCAGGCTCGGCGCGGTCGGGTCGAACCCGCAGTAGTACGTGATCGGCTCGCCTGCGAGGAGTCGTTTGAGCGCCGACTCGTCGGTCGACACGTGGACGAGCCCGCGCCAGCGGAGCTCCTCCCAGACGTCGTCGAACGAGGGGTCGTTCTGCTGCGTGGCGAGGATCGCGGGGTCGGACACGAGTGCAAGGGTAGCAGCGGCGGGCATTCGTCCCGGTCAAGCCTGCAGTCTTGATCATACTGGTTGAAGCTTCTATACTTAACTCAGCCCGGTCAAGTCTCCACCCTTGTGACAGAGGAGCAGCCATGTACGTCGTGACCGCCGACCAGATCGGCAGCCGCACCGACGTCGACCGCTCGGCGGCCATGCAGCAGGAGCTCCAGGAACGCTTCGGCGATCGACTCGACCTGCCCGTCGACCAGACCTCCGGCGACGAACTGCAGGCGCTCACCGGCGAGGCGGAGGCCGCGACCGACCTCGTGCTGCACCTCGCGCGCGACGGGCACTGGAGCATCGGCCTCGGCATCGGCGACGTGCGCGAGCCCCTCCCCGACGCCGTCCGCAAGGCGACCGGCGGCGCGTTCTTCGCGGCGCGCGAGGCGGTCGACGCGGCCAAGCGCGCCGAGGCGCGCTTCGCGCTCCGGACGGACGGCGAGGACACGGGACTGCTCCCGGCGAACGAGGTCGAGGCGATCGTCCGGCTGCTCCTGCTCATCCGCGACCGCCGGACCCCGCAGGGCTGGGAGGCGGTCGACCTCGTGCGTTCGGGTCGCTCCCAGAAGCACGCAGCCGAACTGCTCGGGATCTCGGATGCCGCGGTCAGCCAACGGCTCCGGACCGCCATGTGGTCCGCCGACGACGATGCGCGCCCGGCGGTCGTCCGACTGATCGCCTCGCTCGGCGACCGCGGTGCGGAGTCGACGCTCCCCGGGCGGTGACCGAGGCCGTCGATATGCTCGACCCCGAGCCCCGGGACCCGAACGCCCGGACCCGAACCCGGCCCGGATCCGGGAGAGCGGAGGACCCGTGAACGTCGTCGGTGCGATGTCGGCCGTCGGATGGGCGGTGATCGTCGTCGCGCTCGGCGCGTCGGCGGTGCTCTCCGTCCTGGCGTACCTCCGCCCCAGGCCCATCCACCTCTGGCCGGCCGCGGGCGCCCTCGCACTCGCGATCGTCGCGGCCTCGACCGTGCCCGACGACGTGCCCACGGTCGCCGCGCCGCTCGTGGGCCTGCTCGGGATGGTCGTCGCGGTCTTCGGCGGAAGCCCGGCCGCAGCGACCGCACTGCAGCTCGCGATGGGCTCGAGCACGCCGCCCGGCGCGCACGGCGGCATCCTCGTCGCCCTCCGCTCGGACGAGCCGACCACGCCCGGCATCGCGCCGGCCCGTCACGAGGTCCTCCGCGGCGGGCTCACGATCGGCGTGCTCGAACGGCTGGCCTCGGCCGGCACGATCATCGCGGGATTCCCCGAGGGGCTCGCGATCGTCGTGGCGGTCAAGGGCGTCGGGCGGTTCACCGAGCTCGAGGCGCCCGAGGCGCGGGAGCGCTTCATCATCGGCACGTTCGCCAGCCTCATCTGGGCGTGCGCCGCGGCCCTCGCCGTGCACCTCGCGATCCGCTGATCGGCACGGAGGCGCAGGTCTGGCGCCGCCCGACGACGTCCGGTCAGTGCGACTTCGGATGCCTCCGGTAGACCGAGACGCCCGGATCCCCCGGCACCCAGAACCGCCACGGGTACGACGCCGCCCCGCCCGCGCCGCTGATGCCCGTGCGCGGACCGGTCGCGTGCGCGAGCGGGCCGACCCGGACCTCGAGCGAGAACGGCGGCGCCAGCAGGTCGGAGCCGTTCGCCGCGAGCGGCACGCCGAGCGCCT
>NZ_SDPL01000369.1 GCF_004135055.1 Agromyces binzhouensis
GCGAGGATCTCGATGGGCGCGGTCGCCGCGGTGGCCGTGGGCGCGACGGGTGCCGGCGCGGCCGGTGCTGCGGGCATGCTGCCCGAGCCCGCGCAGGTCGTGTTCGACGGGATGGCCGGCACGGAGCGCGGCGTCGATCGTGCGGTGAGCCCGGGCCACGTCGAGGGTGCGACGGACACCGAGGACGAGGGCGTCGACGGCAGCGGGCTCGAGCACGCCGAGGAGCAGGCCGGGTCGGGCCTCGAGACCGCCGTGGAGCACGCCGACGTGAACGCCGAGTCCGGCCTCGAGACCGCGGAGGAGAACGCGGGCTCCGGGATCGGCACCGGTGAGGAGGCGTCCGGGGGCACCGTGCCCGAGGGCGCGGGCGACGTTCCCGACGACGCCGGCTCGCAGGCGGATGACGCGGGTTCCCGGGCGGATGACGCGGGCTCGCAGGCCGGCGACCGCCCCGCGTCCGGCGGCGCCGGAGACTGACGGATCCGTCCGACCGGTTCACGACGGGCCCCCGCCGACCTCGGCGGGGGCCCGTCGCCGTCCGTCCGGGGCATCCGTCGCCCTGCCTGAGCGATACCTGAAGGGTATTTTGACAATACCCCCGGGGTATTGTTACGCTCATGCCATGACCTCGAAGCGGTACCTCATCATCGGCGGCGTCGCGGGCGGAATGTCCGCAGCCACCCGCCTCCGTCGGCTCGACGAGCACGCCGACATCATCGTGCTCGAGCGCGGCGGCCACGTCTCGTTCGCCAACTGCGGCCTGCCGTACTACCTCGGCGGCGTCATCGAGGAGCGCTCCAGCCTCCTCCTGCAGACCCCCGCCTCCCTCGGCAGCCGGTTCGGCCTCGACGTGCGCGTGCGCACCGAGGCCGTCGCCATCGACCGCGACGCGAAGACCGTGCTGGTGCGCGACCTCGTCACGGGCGAGGAGACCACCGAGGCGTACGACGCCCTCGTGCTCTCGCCCGGCGCGACCCCGGTGCGCCCGCCCATGCCGGGCGGCGACCGCATGCTCACCCTCCGCGACATCGACGACGTCGACCGCGCCATGGCCGAGCTCGAGGTCGCCCCGCGCAATGCGCTCGTCATCGGCGCCGGCTTCATCGGCCTCGAGATGGTCGAGAACCTCGTGCACCGCGGCCTCGACGTCACGCTCGTGGAGCTCGGCGACCAGGTGCTCCCGCCGCTCGACCCCGAGATGGCCGCGCCCGTCGCCGACCGCCTCCGCGACGCCGGCGTCGACGTGCGCCTCGGCACCCAGGTGACCGAGCTCCGCGCCTCCACCGCACTGCTCAGCGACGGCACGACCGTGCCGGCCGAGTTCGTGCTCGGCTCGATCGGCGTGCGCCCCGACACGAGGCTGGCCGCCGCGGCGGGCCTCGAGATCGGCGAGCGCGGCGGCATCCGGGTCGGCGACGACCTGCGCACGAGCGACCCGCACATCTGGGCGATCGGCGACGCCGTCGAGAAGGTCGACGCGATCAGCGGCGAGCACCGGCTCGTCGCCCTCGCGGGCCTGGCGAACCGCCACGGTCGGCTCGCCGCCGACGCGATCGCGGGCCGCGACGTGCGGGTGCGCGATGCGCTCGGCACCGCGGTGGTCGGGCTCATGGGCCTCACGATCGCGACGACCGGCTGGCCCGAGAAGCTGCTCCGCCGCGTCGGGCGCGAGATCCGCGTCGTCCACACCCACCCCGCCTCGCACACCGGCTACTACCCGGGCGCCGAGCAGATGGCGCTGAAGCTGGTCGTCGACGCCGAGACCGACGAGATCCTCGGCGCGCAGGGCATCGGCGGCGACGGGGTCGACAAGCGCATCGACGTCATCGCGACGGCGATGGCCGGCGGCCTCACCGCCTCCGACCTCGCCGACCTCGAGTTGGCGTACGCGCCGCAGTTCTCGTCGGCCAAGGACCCCGTGAACATGCTCGGCTACGTCGCGCTCAACGCCGTCGAGGGGCTCACCCCGTCGATCCAGTGGCACGAGCTCGACGCCGCGATGGAGGCGGGCGACGTGCTCGTCGACGTCCGCACGCCGGGAGAGGTCGCGGCCGGGGCCATCCCGGGCTCGATCAACATCCCGCTCGACGAGATCCGCGCGCGGATCGACGAGCTGCCCGCCGGGCGCCTCGTCGTGCACTGCAAGGTCGGCCAGCGCGGCCACACCGCGGTGCGCCTGCTCGCCCAGCTCGGCCGTGAGGCCGTGAACCTCGACGGCGGCTACCTCACGTGGCAGGCCGGCGAGTCCGCCCGCTCCCACGCCGAGGCCCGCGAGACCGCGATCGCCGCCTGAGCCATCCCGTCCACCCGGACCACCCCACGCACATCCGAACCTGGAGGAGAACCACCATGTGCAGCCCCGTCACCTGTTCCTGCGGCAAGACCACCTGGTCGGGCTGCGGCCAGCACATCGACTCGGTGAAGGACTACGTCCCGGCCGACCGCTGGTGCGACGGCGACCACGCCGACCGCTGAGCCGAGGCATCCGCCCCACCACCCGACCCCGACCCGGCCGCCGATCGCGGCCGGGTCCCCACCTTCCGAGGAGAACCACCATGTGCCGAGCCGTCACGTGCCGCAAGTGCGGCAAGACCACCTGGGCCGGTTGCGGCCAGCACGTCGACCAGGTCATGCGCGGCGTGCCGCGCAACCAGCGCTGCGCGGGCCACGAGGACGAGCCGTCGACCGGCTTCTTCGCGAAGCTCTTCGGCCGCTGAGCCGAGCCCGCGACGCCGAGCCGATGCCACGGGCCGAACGGGAGGAGTTCCCGACCTCGGGCCGGCGTGTCACCCCCCGACACGCCGCCCCCGCGCGGGAACTTCCTCCCGTTCGGCCCGTCCTCGTGCGCGAGGACGTTCGCGAGCTGCGTGCCCGCGCCGCCGAGGCATGGGCCGCCGCGATGGGGGATGCCACGTCCTGCGCCCTCGCCAAGGACGGACGTTCGCACCCCGCCGGGAAGTTCCACGAGGGCCGCACGGCCGCACTCGGCGAGCTGCTCAGGGCCTGCCCGACGGATGCCGCGGGCGAGACGATCGTCGCACTGGCCGCGTCGCTCGGCGACCGGTGGGCCGCCCGCGCGCTCCCGGGCGGCGGCGACCGCGACTGGGAGACCTATCGGTCGGGCGGCGTCGAGGCGCTGCGCGA
>NZ_SDPL01000037.1 GCF_004135055.1 Agromyces binzhouensis
TCGCCGCCGATGCCGCACCCGAGGTCGGCCACGTGCCGGAGCCCGGCGCGGGCGAACCGGCCGGCGTGCAGCGCCGCGACGCGCAGCCGGGTGGCCTGCTCGAGGCCGGGCTCGGTGAACAGCATGCGGTCCGCGAACTCGCCGAACTTCGCCCGCGCCTTCGAACGGAGCCGCGACTGGCTGAGCACGGCCGCGACGAGGCCCGGATCGTGGCCCTGCTTGCGGAGGTCGGCGACGGTCTTCACGACGTCGGCCTTCGAGGAATACGGCGGCAGCGAGTCGAGCAGCGCGAGCCCGTCGGTAGAGAGCAGCCTCACCAGCTCGTCGCGTTCCACGCCGACACGCTAGCACCGTGGCATCCGCTGGCACTCACGTTGCACGAGTGCCAGAACCGCCATAGACTCCCTTTAGCACTCTCACTCAGAGGCTGCTAACCCCAGTCTTCGTCAAGAAAGAGGTCAACCGTGTCGGTTTCCATCAAGCCGCTCGAGGATCGAATCGTCATCAAGCAGGTCGAGGCCGAGCAGACCACCGCGTCCGGCCTGGTCATCCCCGACACCGCCAAGGAGAAGCCCCAGGAGGGCGAGGTCGTGGCGGTCGGCCCGGGCCGGATCGACGACAACGGCAACCGTGTCCCGCTCGACGTGGCCGTCGGCGACAAGGTGATCTACTCCAAGTACGGCGGCACCGAGGTGAAGTTCGGCGGCGAGGACTTCCTCGTCCTGTCGGCCCGCGACGTCCTCGCGGTCGTCGTCCGCTAGTCGATACCGACATCCTCGCGGCCCGGATGCCTCTGGCATCCGGGCCGCGTCGTCGTCTCCGGTCCCCGCCTCACCGGCAGGGCCACGACGAGCGCGGCGGGATCTCGACGGAGGTCGGCAGTCGGCGCGCGCCGACGGGTCGGAGGTCGCGCGTAGGCTGACACGGTGTCATCCGCTCCGTCCACCGGCGCACCGGCGCGCGTCAGTCCAGACGGCGTGAGTCGCGCCGGGATCGCCTACGCCGTCTCCGCGTACGCGCTGTGGGGCTTCCTCCCCGTCTACTTCATCGCCCTCGCGCCGAGCGGGCCGATCGAGATCGTGGCGATGCGGATCCTGCTCTCGCTCGTCTTCTGCGCCGTCCTGATCGCGGTCACGCGCACCTGGCGCGCGTTCCGCGCGCTCGTGCGGGATCGACGCGTGGTGCTGATCATGGGCCTGGCCGGCGTGCTGATCTTCGTGAACTGGCTCACGTACGTCTACGCTGCGCTCACCGGGCACGTCGTCGAGGCCGCGCTGGGGTACTTCATCAACCCGATCGTGACCGTGTTCCTCGGGGTCATCGTGCTCCGCGAGCGGTTGAACGCCGTGCAGTGGACGGCCGTCGGGATCTCGATCGTCGCCGTGGTCGTGCTCACCCTCGGGTACGGGCAGATGCCGTGGATCGCGCTCGTCCTGGCCTTCAGCTTCGGCTTCTACGGCCTGATCAAGAAGCGGGTCGGCCACCGCGTCGACGCGGTCTCCGGACTCACCCTCGAGACCGCGTGGCTCGCACCCGTCGCGGCGATCCTCCTCGTGGTCGTCGCGTCGACGACCGGGCTCACCATCGGCTCCGTGAGCGGATGGCACACCGTGCTGCTGCTCTCCGCCGGCGCGGTGACCGCGATCCCGCTGCTGCTGTTCGCCGCCGCGTCGCGACGCCTCCCGCTGATCTACATGGGGTTCATCCAGTACTTCGCCCCGTTCATCCAGTTCGTCGTCGGCGTCGTCGTCCTCGGCGAGCCGATGCCGCCGGAGCGATGGGCCGGGTTCGGCCTCGTCTGGCTGGCGCTCGTCGTGCTCACCTTCGACCTCCTCCGCGGGGCACGAGCCGCTCGGCGGGCCGCGAACCTCGAGCCCGTCTGAGCCCCGCCGAGGCCCCCCGGACTGGGGCTGGATCGTCGGGGTCGGAAGCATGGCCCGATGGCGGATTTCGTGGCGGAATCGGCGGAATCGTGCGGAGAATCGCGCGTCAGTGTCGCTCAGGTAACGATTCCGTGTGCGTTACCGGGTTGTGATCGAGGCAATCTTGTTTCCACTGTGGGCGGGCAATACGGTCGATACATCGGCGTCGCCAGACGCTGTTTCAGTACCGATCCTTCAGTCCCAAGGAGCATCATGAGCGTATTCGCGAGGGCCACCGGCTCGCGCTCGGCTCGCGCGGCTTGGACGGGCATCGCCATTGCTGGCGTTTCCGCCCTCCTCCTCACCGCGTGCAGCACGGGCGGCACCACCCCGGAAGAGTCCGAGGAGCCGGCCGACACCGGCGACGCCCTGGCCATCGAGGCTGGTGAGCGCGACCTCACCCTGAAGGTCGGCACCATCCTGCCGCAGTCCGGCACCCTCGCCTTCCTCGGCCCGCCCGAGGAAGCCGGTGTCGCACTCGCCGCCGAGGAGATCAACGAGGCCGACGCAGGCATCCAGGTCGAGGTCGTCTACCGCGACTCCGGCGACACCACCACCGACATCGCCACCGTCTCGGTCACCGACCTCCTCTCGCAGGACGTCTCGGCGATCATCGGTGCCGCCTCGTCGGGTGTGTCGTTCACGGTCATCGACCAGATCACCTCGGCCGGTGTCGTCCACTTCTCGCCGGCCAACACGTCGCCCGACTTCACGGACTACGACGACAACGGCCTCTACTTCCGCACCGCGCCGTCCGACCTGCTCCAGGGCGAGGTCCTCGGCAACCTGATCGCGGAGGACGGCGCGTCGACGCTCGGCCTCCTGGTCCTCAACGACCCGTACGGCACGGGTCTCGCGGCGGCGACGACGGAGGCCTTCGAGGCAGCCGGCGGCGAGGTCGTGGCCGAGGAGCTCTTCAACACGGGTGACTCGAACTTCGACGCGCAGCTCTCGGCGATCAACGCCTCGAACCCCGACGCCGTCGCGGTCATCACGTTCGACGAGGCCAAGGTCGTCGTGCCCGCCCTCGTCGGCGCGGGCTACCCCGGCGAGCAGCTGTACTTCGTCGACGGCAACCTGGCCGACTACAGCGCGGACTTCGCGCCCGGCCTCGTCGCCGGTGCGAAGGGCACGCTCCCCGGCCCGGAGCTCGAGGCCTCGTTCGAGGACCGGATGCTCGGAGTCGACCCCAACCTCGACAGTTTCAGCTACGGACCGGAGTCGTACGACGCCCTCATGCTGATCGCGCTCGCGGCCTACGCCGCCAACAGCACGGCCGGCGAGGACATCGGTGCGTACCTCCAGCAGGTGTCGGGCGGTTCGGGTGACGGCGAGACCGTGACCACGTTCGCCGACGCTGCCGCGCTGCTCGCCGAGGGCTCGCAGATCGACTTCGACGGCGCGTCGGGTCCGATCACGCTCGACGAGAACGGTGACCCGACCGAGGCCACCATCGGCATCTACGAGTACGAGGACGACAACACGTACACGCGCATCGGCTGATCGGCTGACACGCAGCGAAGGGCCCCGGCTTCGGCCGGGGCCCTTTCGCGTGCCCGCGAGGCGCATGCGGATGCCGCTGCGTGCCGCGGCCCGCAGGGACCGGCGAGTCGAGGGGTCGAACTCGGACTCAGCGCGCCATGCGGACGGCGCAGGCGACCGTGAGCCGCGACGGCAGCCGCATCGACCGGCTGTCGACCGGCTGTCGACGGGAGGACAGAACTGACGCCTGTCGATGGGACGACCGACCCCGAACCGACGGCCGGCTGCCAGTCGACTGATTGCCGAATCGACGCTGCCGGACGGGCCGGTGCGCGACGACGGTGATGTCGATGCGGCGGGCCACCAGAGGCGACGCTCCAGCGTGCATCGCCTCCGCGGGCCTCGGGACGTGCCGCAGCGGACGGCGGCGCTCGGGCTCCGAGCACGGGCCACGGGCCCTGTCGGGCGCTGTGGGACCCTGGCGCGCCGGTGACGGGACCCGACGTACCGACGAGGGCCCGTCGGTCCTGGCAGGGCCGCTGACGCGTCGCCGGTCGGACGGCCGTCGACGGCGAGGAGCCCGAACAGGACGAGCGCCATGGCACCGTGGATCGCGGCGGAATGCCGCGGAGACGACGAAGGGGGCGGATGCCGTGGCATCCGCCCCCTTCGGGGATCGAGCGGAGACTCAGTCCTGGCCGAGCGTGCCCAGGTAGAGGCCGATGACCTTCGGGTCGTTCAGCAGCTCGCGGCCGGGTCCCTCGTAGGCGTCACGGCCCTGGTCGAGGACGTATCCGCGGTCGCAGATCTGGAGGCAGCGGCGGGCGTTCTGCTCGACCATGATGGTCGTCACGCCCGCACGGTTGATCTCCTTCACCCGCAGGAACGCCTCGTCCTGTCGGACGGGCGACAGGCCCGCGCTGGGCTCGTCGAGGAGCAGCACGTGCGGACCCATCATGAGCGCGCGCGACATCGCCACCATCTGGCGCTCACCGCCGGAGAGCGAACCCGCGCGCTGCGCGAGGCGCTTGCCGAGTTCGGGGAAGATGTCGACCACGAACTCGAGGCGATGCTTGAGATCCTTGGGCTTCTGGAAGATGCCCATCTCGAGGTTCTCCTGGATGGTCAGCGACGGGAACACGTTGTTCGTCTGCGGGACGAATCCGACGCCCTTGGAGACCAGCTTGTTCGCCTTCTGGTTGGTGATCTCGTCGCCCTGGAGGTAGATGCCGCCCTCACGGACCTTGACGAGCCCGAAGATCGCCTTCAGCAGCGTCGACTTGCCGGCGCCGTTCGGTCCGATGATGCCGATCAGCTCGCCGTCGCGCGCCGTCAGCGAGCAGCCGTTGAGGATGTTGACGCCGGGCAGGTAGCCCGCCGTGACATCCCGGACCTCGACGACGAGATCGCGCGTGTCGACCGTGGCGGTGCCGCCCGTCGGCTCGGCGCTCGCCGCTGGTTCACTGTTCGTCATCGATGAGCTCCTTCATGGCGTGGATGTGCTCGACGGACTCCGGATCGTCGTCGTCGCCGAGATCGGTGTCGTGATGCGCGCCGAGGTAGGCGTCGATCACCGCGGGGTCCCGCATGACCTCGTGCGGGTCGCCCTCCGCCACGATCTTGCCCTCGGCCATCACGATGACCCAGTCGGCGATGTGGCGGACCATGTGCATGTCGTGCTCGACGAACAGGACCGTCATGCCCTGCGACTTGAGGTCGAGGATGTGGTCGAGCAGCGACTGCGTGAGCGCGGGGTTCACACCCGCCATCGGCTCGTCGAGCATCACCAGGGTCGGGTCGCTCATGAGCGCTCGGGCCATCTCCAGCAGCTTGCGCTGTCCGCCCGAGAGGCTGGCAGCGTAGTCCTCCTGCTTCGCGTCGAGCTTGAAGCGGGCGAGGATCTCCTTGGCCTTCGCCTCGATCTCGTCCTCCTGGCTGCGCCAGAAGAAGGGGAACACCGAGCGGAACAGGTTCTCCCCGCTCTGGCCCTTCGCCCCCAGCTTCATGTTGTCGAGCACGGTGAGCAGGCCGAGCGCCTTCGTCAGCTGGAAGGTCCGGATGAGCCCCATGCGGGCGACCCGGTACGCCGGGACGTGGGCCAGCGAGCGGCCGTCGAACTCCCACTTGCCCTCGTCCGGCTTGTCGAAGCCGGTGAGCAGGTTGAAGAACGTGGTCTTGCCGGCACCGTTCGGGCCGATGAGCGCCGTGATCGCGCCGCGCGGGATCTCGACGTGCGCGACGTCGACGGCCGTCAGGCCGCCGAACGTGCGCTTGACGCCGTCGGCGATGATGATCGGGTCGACCTTCTTGCAGCCCGGACCCGCTTCGCCGACGTGGAGGCCGGTCGTCTTGACCGGCGTCGTGGGGGTGGCGTTATCGGACAAAGGACAGCTCCTTCTTGTTGCCGAAGATGCCCTGTGGCCTGAATACCACGAGGAGCATGATCGCGACGCCGACCAGGATGAATCGCAGCTGGCCGGCCTGGACCTGCGTCATGAACGGGAGCCAGCCCGCCTCGACCGCTCGGGCCATGAAGCCCGAGAAGAACGAGAGCAGCACCCAGAAGATCATCGAGCCCACGATCGGCCCGAGGATCGTCGCGGCGCCGCCGAGCAGCAGGATCGCGTAGATGAAGAAGGTGAGCGACGTCTGGTAATTCGCCGGCACGACTGCGCGCGGCATGATGAAGATCATGCCGGCGAGGGTGCCGAAGACGCCACCCAGGATCAGGCTCTGCATCTTGTACGAGTAGACGTTCTTGCCGAGGGCGCGCACGGCGTCCTCGTCCTCGCGGATGCCCTTGATCACGCGGCCCCAGGGGCTTCGCATGATCGACCACGTGAACAGCGCGGCGAGGATGACGACCGTCCATCCGAGGATCCGGATCCACCAGTCGTAGGCGTTGTAGGTGAACGGGCCGAATCCGTAGGTGCCGTCAGGGATCGGGTTCATCGCGGCGATGCCGCCCTTGTAGCCCTGAAGGCCGCTCGCCGACCCCGTCACGTCGTCGAACGTGTTGGTGGTGAAGATCAGGCGCAGGATCTCCGCGGCCGCGATCGTCACGATGGCCAGGTAGTCGGCTCGCAGCCGGAGGGTCGGGATGCCCAGGATGAGGGCGAACACGATGGACGCACCGATGCCGACGAGCACCGAGGCCCACACGGGGAACCCGAAGGTCAGCGTGGAGATGGCGAATCCGTACGCACCGAGGGCCATGAAGCCCGCCTGGCCGAAGTTCAGCAGGCCGGTGTACCCGAAGTGGATCGCCAGGCCGAGCGCGGCCAGGGCGTACGCAGCGGTCGTCGGGCTGATGAGCTCCTGCGCCGCGTTCGAGAAGATCTGAATCCAGTCGATCATTGTCGGCCCCTTATCCGATTCTCTCTCGGCGACCCAGGATTCCCTGCGGTCGGAACAGCAGCACGAGGATCAGCACGAGCAGCGCGCCGACGTACTTCATGTCACTCGGGAGCCACAGCGTGGAGACCTCGATGAAGAGACCCACGATGAGGGAGCCGACGAGTGCGCCGAAGGCCGTGCCGAGACCGCCGAGGGTGACCGCGGCGAAGACGAGCAGCAGGATCTGGAAGCCCATGTCCCAGCTGACGCCGGGGCGGAAGTACGCCCACAGGATGCCGGAGAGACCGGCGAGGGCGCCGCCCAGGACCCAGACGATGCGGATGACGCGGTCGACGTCGATACCGCTCGCCGCAGCGAGCGGGGAGTTGTCGGAGACCGCGCGGGTCGCCTTGCCGATGCGGGTCCGGAGGAGGAAGTACGCGACCGCGAGCAGCACGATCACGGAGGTCGCCATGCTCGCCACGTCGATCCACGACAGCAGGATCGGTCCGAGCACGATCTCGCGCGGGAGGGTCGCTCCCGGCAGCTGCCTCGTCGATCCGCCGTAGAAGAACTGGAACGTGTAGCGCAGCGCCAGCGAGAGGCCGATGCTGACGATCATCAGCGGGATCAATCCCACCCCTCGTTTGCGCAGGGGTTTCCAGAGACCCGCGTCGAGCGTCCAGCCGAGCCCGGCGGAGAGCGCGATCGCGATCAGGATCGCGAGCCACACCGGCAACCCGAGCATGTTGCTGAACGTCAGCATCATCAACGCGCCGAAGGTGATCATCTCCGCGTGCGCGAAGTTGGAGAGCCCGGTCGTGCCGAAGATCAGCGACAGGCCGATCGCGGCGAGCGCGAGCAGGAGGCCGAAGTTCAGGCCGTTCACGACACGGATCAGCACCTGGGCGCCGTAGTCGGTGGTGACGCGCTGTCCTTCGCCGAGGAAGAAGTTCACGGACTTCCGCTTGGTGAGTCCGAACTCCGCATCGATGGTCGACTGCCCGTCTTCGACGATCACGCCCTCCGGGAGGGTGTCCTCGTCGAGCGTCAGCTCGTAGGCCTCCTTCTCGGGGACGCCGAGCGTCCATTGGCCGTTCTCATCGGTCTCCGTCTCCGCTTCGAAGCCGTTGCCCGAGACGGCGATGGACACCCCCTCGAGCGGCTCGTCGTTGTACTTCACGTTCCCGCTGAAGAAGTACTCGAACTCCTCGGCCTGGCTGTCCGTACCCCCTTCGTCCGCCATCGCAGGGGACGCTGCGATGCCGGACAGAGTGAGTGCGGACACCAGGAGTCCGAGGAGGATGAGCCACCTCCCGCGGGAATGCGGGCGGACTGATTGCGTGGATTCCACTGCACCTCCAAAGGTCCCGGTATGGGGGTCGACCGGGTACGCCTTTCCTGCGACGACGTCGTCACAGTACGTGCCGATTATGTCCCAGGTGTTTCGCAGCCGGGCACAAACGGCCCTCGATTGTTATCCGGGGAATGGCTGCGGCGCAAACTCGCTTAAACTCTTCTGTACCGCGACGATGCGCCCGTGCCCGCGACCCGCGGTGCGCGGGCGGTCGAGCACGACTCGAGACGAAGGGGCGACATGGATCAGGCCGATCCGTTCGGATTCACTGGATTGACGTACGACGACGTCCTGCTGCTGCCGGGGCACACCGACGTGATCCCGAGCGAGGCCGACACGAGTTCGCGCCTGACACGGCGCATCACGGTCGCGACGCCGCTGCTGTCTGCGGCGATGGACACCGTCACCGAGGCCCGGATGGCGATCGCCATGGCGCGCCAGGGCGGGATCGGAATCCTGCACCGCAACCTCTCGATCGCCGAGCAGGCCGAGATGGTCGACCGCGTGAAGCGCAGCGAGTCGGGCATGGTCTCGAACCCCGTGACCACCACGCCGGACGCGACGGTGGCCGAGGTCGACCAGCTGTGCGCGACCTACCGCGTCTCGGGCCTGCCCGTCGTCGACGCCGACGGCGTGCTCGTCGGCATCATCACGAACCGCGACATGCGGTTCGTGTCCGACTTCGAGAAGTCGACCACCAGCGTCGCCGACGTGATGACCAAGGCCCCGCTGATCACCGGCCGGGTCGGCATGGACCCCGACGAGGCGATCGCGATCTTCGCCCAGCACAAGGTCGAGAAGCTCCCGCTGGTCGACGACCGCGGACGCCTGACCGGGCTGATCACCGTGAAGGACTTCGACAAGTCCGAGCAGTACCCGCACGCCACGAAGGACGCCGAGGGGCGTCTCCGGGTCGGCGCCGCGATGGGCTTCTTCGGCGACGCCTGGGAGCGCGCCGAGGCCCTGCGCGACGCGGGCGTCGACGTGCTCGTCGTCGACACCGCCAACGGCGAGTCCGCCGGGGTGCTCGACGTGATCCGACGGCTGAAGTCCGACCCCACGTTCGCCCACATCGACGTGATCGGCGGCAACGTCGCGACGTACGAGGGTGCGAAGGCCCTCGTCGACGCCGGCGCCGACGCCGTGAAGGTCGGCGTCGGCCCGGGCTCGATCTGCACGACCCGCGTCGTCGCGGGCGTCGGCGTGCCGCAGATCACCGCCGTGTACGAGGCGTCGAGGGCCACGAAGCCTGCGGGCGTGCCGCTCATCGCCGACGGCGGCCTGCAGTACTCGGGCGACATCGCCAAGGCCCTCGTCGCCGGCGCCGACACGGTGATGCTCGGCTCGCTGCTCGCCGGCACCGCCGAGAGCCCCGGCGACCTCGTGTTCCAGAACGGCAAGCAGTACAAGACGTATCGCGGGATGGGCTCGCTCGGCGCCCTGCAGACGCGCGGCAAGAAGACGTCGTACTCGAAGGACCGGTACTTCCAGGCCGACGTGCCGAGCGACGACAAGCTGATCCCCGAGGGCATCGAGGGGCAGGTGCCGTACCGCGGCCCGGTGTCGGCCGTCGCGTACCAGCTCGTCGGCGGGCTCCGGCAGTCGATGTTCTACGTCGGCGCACGCACCGTCGCCGAGCTCAAGTCGAAGGGCCGCTTCGTGCGCATCACGCCGGCCGGCCTGAAGGAGTCGCACCCGCACGACGTGCAGTTCGTCGTCGAGGCGCCGAACTACACGCGCTGAACGTCAGCGCGGCGCGACGACGTCGCGACACCCCGCGAGGCGGGCTCGGCCGATGGCCGAGCCCGCCTCGCCCGTCTCACCCCTCGTCGCGCGCGTCCGCGATGCGACTGATCGCCTCCGACAGCACCTCGGGAGAGCACGCGAGGTTCAGGCGTGCGTGCCCTCGGCCGACATCCGCCCCGAACGCGGGGCCGCCGGCGAGCGCGACCCGCGCGCGCTCGAGCGCCACGGCGGCCGGATCGTCGCCCCATCCGAGCACCGACAGGTCGAGCCAGGCGAGGTAGGTGGCCTGCGGCATCCGGTACCGCACGCCGGGCAGTTCATCCGCGAGGAGGTCTGCGAGGAGCCGCCGGTTGTCGTCGATCGACGCGATGACGCCGTCGAGCCAGTGCGCGCCGTGGCGGAACGCCGCGACCGATGCGATCGAGCCGAACTGGCTCATGCGCCAGCCGACCTCGTAGGGCATGCCGTCGCGCACGGCGTCGCCGCGTGCGCTCGCCGTGATCATCATCGCGGCCTTCAGCCCGGCGAGGTTGAACGCCTTGCTCGCGGCGGTGACGGCGACGCCGTGCTCCCGCGCGGCATCCGACACGGTGAGGAACGGCACGTAGGGCGATTCGGGCTGGGAGAGCGGTCCGTGCACCTCGTCCGAGACGATCGTCGCATCGAACCGGGCGGCGATCTCGGCCAGGGCCTCGAGCTGCTCGCGAGCGGGCACGAGGCCGACCGGGTTGTGCGGGTTGCAGAGCACCATCGCCCGGGCGCCGTCGGCGAACGCGGCCTCGACGCCCTGGAGGTCGAGCGACCAGCCCTCGTCGATGCCGCCAGCGAGCGGCACGGCGACGACGCGGCCGCCGGCCTCGGTCACGAGGTCGAAGAACGGGGGATAGATCGGCGGGCAGATCACGACGCCGTCATCGGGTGCGATGACGCGGCGCAGCACCTCGACGATGCCCATCGAGACGTCGGCGGTGCAGGTCACCCGCCCGGGGTCGGGCTCCCACCCGAGGCGCTCCGCGGCGAAGGCGGAGAATGCCTCCGCGACGGGCAGGCTCCCGGCGGCGTAGCCCGTGTCGGAGCGGCGGATCGCGGCGTGGAGCGCCGTCGCGATGGGTTCTGCCAGCGGGTAGTCCATCTCCGCGACCGGGAGCGGCAGCACGTCCTGGTCGTACATGCGCCACTTGGCGCTGGTCCGGGTGCGGAGTACGTCGAGCGGGTCTGCGGCGATGCGGTCCATGTCTCCAGACTGCCCCACGTGAGCGTGCGGCGGCACCGTGCCGGAGCGTCGTGCCGGGGCATCCGTCATCGGTTAGTCTGGTCGGCTGCCCGCCGGGCGGTGCGGCGGATGCCGCGGACACGGATCGGAATCGGGCCCATGGGCTTCATCGACGTCAACGGCGTCTCCTTCTCGCTGCCGGACGGCCGTCCGCTCCTCGCCGACCTCGCGTTCCGGGTCACCGAAGGGCGCACGACGGCCCTCATCGGCCAGAACGGCGCGGGGAAGACCACGCTGCTCCGGATCGTCCGAGGCGAGCTGCGGGCCGACGAGGGGAGCATCCAGGTGGTCGGCGGCCTCGGGGTGATGGACCAGTTCGTGGGTCGCGGCGACGTCGTCGAGGGCATGGAGCGCACCGTCCACGGCCTGCTCGCGACGGTCGCGCCCGCGCGGGTGCGCGCTGCGGCGATCGAGCTCGAGCGTGCCGAGAACGCGCTCATCGAGACGGACGACACGGCCGCGCAGATGCGGTACGCGTCGGCGCTCGCGGAGTACGCCGAGGCCGGCGGGTACGACCAGGAGGTCGTCTGGGACCACTGCACGACGGCCGCCCTCGGCATCCCGTTCGAGCGTGCGAAGTGGCGCGAGCTCTCGACGCTCTCGGGCGGTGAGCAGAAGCGTCTGGCGCTCGAGGCGCTGCTGCGCGGGCCCGAGGAGGTGCTGCTGCTCGACGAGCCCGACAACTCGCTCGACGTGCCCGGCAAGCGATGGCTCGAGCGGCAGCTGCGGACGACGCCGAAGACCGTGCTGCTGGTCTCGCACGACCGCGAGCTCCTGGCCCGTGCCGCCGATCGGATCGTGACGCTCGAGGCGGGCGCCGCGGGCAGCACGGCGTGGGTGCACGGCGGCGGCTTCGGCGGCTACCACGCCGCGCGCGAGGAGCGCTTCGCCCGCCTCGACGAGTTGCGGCGCCGGTGGGACGAGCAGCACGCGCAGCTGAAGCAGCTCGTGCAGACGCTGAAGGTCAAGGCGACGTACAACGACGGCATGGCCTCCCGCTACCAGGCCGCGGTCACCCGACTGCGGAAGTTCGAGGAGGCCGGCCCGCCCGAGGAGCGGCCGCCCGACCAGGCGGTGTCGATGCGCCTCCGCGGATCGCGAACGGGCAAGCGCGCCGTCGTGTGCGAGGACCTCGAGCTCACCGGCCTCATGCGGCCGTTCGACCTCGAGGTCTGGTACGGCGACCGCGTCGCGGTGCTCGGCTCGAACGGGTCGGGCAAGTCGCACTTCCTCAGGCTGCTCGCCACCGGGGGCAGCGACCCCGACCGGGCGAAGGGCCACGTGACGGATGTCGGTGCGACCCTCGACGCCGTCCCGCACACCGGCACCGCGACGCTCGGCGCGCGGGTCGTGCCGGGCTGGTTCGCGCAGGGTCACGAGCTGCCGGGGCTCCGCGGCCGGACGCTCCTCGACATCCTGCACCGGGGCGACGCGAACCGGGAGGGCATGGCGCGCGAGGCGGCGAGTTCCGCGCTCGACCGCTACGGACTCGCGGCCGCGGCGCAGCAGGAGTTCGATGCGCTCTCGGGCGGCCAGCAGGCGCGCCTGCAGATCCTGCTGCTCGAGCTCTCCGGCGCGACGCTGCTACTCCTCGACGAGCCGACCGACAATCTCGACCTCGTCTCGGCCGAGGCCCTCGAGGACGCGCTCTCGCGCTTCGACGGCACGGTGCTCGCGGTCACCCACGACCGCTGGTTCACGCGGTCGTTCGATCGGTACCTCGTCTTCCGGTCGGATGGCGAGGTGGTCGAGGCGGACGAGCCCGTGTGGGACGAGGCGCGGGTGGCGCGGGCGCGCTGAGCCCGAGCCCGCGGCATCCGTGTCGCACGTCGGGGCCCTTCGGTAGGGTTGACGGGTGACCCAGGAGATCGAGATCGGCCGCTCCAAGCGGGGCCGTCGCGTCTACGCGTTCGACGACATCGCCATCGTGCCGAGCCGGCGCACCCGCGACCCCGAGGACGTCTCGATCGGCTGGTCGATCGACGCCTACCAGTTCGACATCCCGTTCCTCGCGGCTCCGATGGACTCGGTCGTGTCGCCGCAGACGGCGATCATGATGGGGCAGCTGGGCGGCCTGGGCGTGCTCGACCTCGAGGGTCTCTGGACGCGGTACGAGGACCCGGAGCCGGCGCTCGCCGAGATCCGCAACCTCACCGACGAGCGGGCGACGGCCCGCATGCAGGAGCTGTACTCCGAGCCGATCAAGCCCGACCTCGTCACGGCCCGCCTCGCCGAGGTGCGCGCCGCGGGTGTCACCGTCGCCGGTGCGCTCTCCCCGCAGCGCACGCAGGAGCTCTACGAGACCGTCGTCGCCGCGGGCGTCGACCTGTTCGTGATCCGCGGCACGACGGTCTCCGCCGAGCACGTCTCGAAGAACCAGGAGCCGCTGAACCTCAAGAAGTTCATCTACGAGCTCGACGTGCCCGTCATCGTCGGCGGTGCGGCGACGTACACCGCGGCGCTGCACCTCATGCGCACGGGCGCGGCCGGGGTGCTCGTCGGCTTCGGCGGCGGCGCGGCGTCGACCACGCGCACCACGCTCGGCATCCACGCGCCGATGGCGACGGCCGTGGCGGATGTCGCGGGCGCGCG
>NZ_SDPL01000370.1 GCF_004135055.1 Agromyces binzhouensis
ATCGCGACGCGCCCGACCGCTCGGCCGAGCATCGCCGCGACGGTGCGTTCGCGGTGCGCCTCGGGCTCGCCGACGTCACCTCGATCGGGGCGAAGGTCGCGGAGCGGATCGTCGCCGAGCGCGACGCGCACGGCCCGTACCGCGACATGGCCGACCTCTCCCGGCGCGCCGACCTCGATGCGACGCAGCTCGAGGCGCTCGCCGCGGCGGGAGCGTTCGAGTGCTTCGACCTGCGGCCGCGGCAGGCGCTGTGGCTCGCGGGCGAGGCCGCGCAGGACCGTGCCGACTACCTGCCCGGTGCGGTCGTCGTGGTGCAGCCGCCGTTGCTGCCCCTGCTGAACGACGCCGAGCAGGTCGTCTACGACCTGTGGGCGACGGGCATCTCGCCCGACGACCACCCGATCCGGCACGTGCGCGACCGCCTCGACGCGCGCGGCGTCATGCGCATCGATCGGCTGGGCGGCGCCGAGTCGGGGCGCCGCATCGAGGTCGGCGGGGTCGTCACGCACCGGCAGCGGCCGGCGACCGCGAGCGGCATCACGTTCATGAACCTCGAGGACGAATCGGGCACGCTCAACGTGATCGCGAGCGTCGGCGTGTGGTCGCGGTACCGCCGGATCGCGCGCGAGGCGCCGGCGATGGTGGTCCGCGGGATCCTGGAGCGCTCGCGCGAGGGCGTGGTCAACCTCGTCGCGGATCGGTTCGAGCCGCTGACCGTCTCGACCACCAACCGGTCCCGCGACTTCCGCTGACCCCGGGACCGGAGGTCATCGAGGCTGGAGCCGCACCTCCGGCCCGGCCCCGGGCACCCCGCTGCGGCGGGCGTCCGCCCCGAGGGCGGCGACGTTGCGGATGAACAGGATGAGCCACGTGAAGACGAGGATCCCCGCCACGAGCTCGACCGCGGTCAGCGTGTACAGGCCGACGATGAAGTACACGGCCAGCAGGACGATGACGGCCATGAACGACCAGCCGACGACCAGGAACGTCCGCGACGTGCCCGGGATCCAGCGGCGCAGTGCGATGACCAGCACGAAGAACGTCACCGCCATCCCCGATGCCGCGATCGTGTGGATCCAGAAGTGGGTGTCGACGGGGAAGATCCCGACGCCTGCGAGCAGCACTCCGATGAGCACGAGGCAGACGCGCACGTTGCGCCGACCGTGCGTGTGCGGCGTCGTGACGGTCGTCGTCGCGGCACGGGCGAGCGTGGTCACGAGGAATCCCGCGACGATGAGCGTCAGGTTGAACGCACGGGCCGACAGGTCGTCCGTCATGCCGAGCGCGCTCAGGTGCTCCGCCCACCAGTGCGGGTCGGAGGCGGTCAGCATGCTCGCGAGCATGCCCTCGACGAGGAACACCGCCAGGACGATCGCGAGCAGCAGGAGGTCCATGTGCGTCGCCGACGAGAACACGACGTAGGCGGTGACGGCACCCGCGGATCCCGCGATGACGAGCAGCGGAACGGCGAACACCGGCGCGCCGATGAACGCGCGTTCGAGGATATCGGCCAGCAGGGTCCACGTGAGCAGGGCGATGACGCCGTGCGCGATGGCGAGCGCGACGACGTCGAGCACGTCGAGCGCCCGCATCCGGCCGCCGCCCTCGCGCCCGGCGACGATGGCGCTCCCGACGGCGAAGGCGACGACCGCGACGACACCGCTCGCGACCGCGGCGTACTGGCCGATCGAGCCGGGACCCGAGATCGGCGCGCCGCCCAGGCCGAAGACCGGGATCGCGATCAGCCCCACTGCGGCGAACGAGGCGGCGCCCGCGGCCAGGGCGAGCGACTCCAGCGAACGCTCACCGGAACCGAGGAGCCGCTTCAGGCTCGCCCTGCGATCGGTCGGCATGGCTCGCTCCCTTCGCCGGCGAGGCGGTCCCGCGTGGCGCCGCCGCATCGACCGGCGACCGGGCCGCCCCGTGCGCTGAGGGTCACGGTAGCGCAGCGTTCCGACCGTGCGGCGGCAGGCCGGTCGGCGATACGCTGGCGGTGGCCCGGACGCGCGACGCGAACGCGACGCGAGGAGGTGGCCGCATGGCCGGATCGACGCGCGAACCGCTCTTCACCCGGGGGTTCATCGCCCTCGCCGTCGCCGAGTTGGCGTACTTCACGGCGACCGGGCTCGCCCTCTTCGCCCTCCCGCTCTACGTCACCGGGCCCGTCGGGGGCGACGAGGCGTCCGCGGGGCTCGCGGTCGGGGTCTTCGCGGTCTCCGCGCTCGTGCTGCGACCGTTCGCGGGCCGGGCCTCCGATCGCTTCGGCCGTCGGCCGATGCTCGTCGGCGGGGCGCTCCTCGCGGCCGCCGCCCTGCTCCTGCTGACGGCGACCCAGGACCTCGCCGTCATCATCGGGCTCCGGCTGCTCGCGGGGGTCGCCGAGGCGGCCTTCTTCGTGTCGGTGTTCGCCGCGCTCGCCGACCTGGCGCCCGCTTCGCGCATGGGCGAGGCGCTCTCGTACAACTCGCTCGGCCTCTACCTCGGCATCGCGTTCGGCCCGCTCGTCGGACAGGTGCTGCTGGATGCCGCGGGGTTCCGCGCCGTGTGGCTCGGGGGCGCCGGCCTCGCCGTGCTCGCGGTGGGGTTCGCGTTCCTCGTCGGCGAGACGAGGACCGCCCCGCCCGAGCTCGGGGGCCGGTTGCGGATCGTCCACCGTCCGGCGGTCCCGATCTCGATCGGCTTCCTCAGCTCGCTCGCCGCCGTGGGCGGCTTCATCGCGTTCGCGACGCTCTGGGCCGAGCGCATCGACCTCGCCTCGCCGAGCATCGCCCTCTTCGCCTACGGCGCCGTCGTGGTCGTGTGCCGCATCGCCTTCGCCCGCGTCCCCGATCGCCTCCCATCGCTGCCGCTCGCCGCGGCGTCGCTCGTGCTCATCGGCATCGGGCTGGTGATCGCCGCCGCATGGCGGGACTGGGTGGGGCTGCTCGTGGGCGTCGTGTTCATGGGAGTGGGCATCACCTTCACGACGCCCGCCTTCTTCGCCGCCGTCTTCGCCACGGCGTCGCCGTCCGAACGCGGCGTCGCATCGGGCACGGCCAGTGCCGCGCTCGACCTGGGCCTCGGCCTCGGGCCCATCGCGCTGGGCCTCGTCGCCGCGCCGTTCGGCATCCCGTGGGCGTTCGCGCTCGCCGCG
>NZ_SDPL01000371.1 GCF_004135055.1 Agromyces binzhouensis
GCGACCGGCCCGGGCGGCGTGCCGCTGCCCACCGTGTGCGCGAGGGATGCGGCGAGCACCGCGAACGCGGCGACAGCCGCTCCGCGAGCCGCGCGTGCACCCCGGGAAGTCACCCGACCAGCCTAACCGCCCGGCGGGTACGGGAACGGCCCCGGGCGTGCGCCCGGGGCCGTTCCACTGGGTACCGGCGTCAGCCCACGTTGAGCGTGAACGAGCTGGTCGTGCCGGTCGAGGGCACGAACACGTCGAACGTGGTCGGGCCGCTCGCACCGGCCGGGACGGTGAACGTGACGCTCGCCTGGCCGATCTCGTCGAAGTTCGGCGTGTAGGCGGTGTCGATCGGCGCGCTGCCGAGTTCGACTCCGCCACTCGAGACGATCGCCGTGTCGGCGTCGATCTCGTCGCGCGAGAAGTCGAGCGACGACAGGTCGACGGTCACCGACGCACCTGCCGCGACCGAGGTGCCGCCCGGCAGGTGGACGCCGACCGCGCGCTGCATGAGGTCGGGCGTCGCGGAGCCGAACGTGTCGAACCAGTCCACCATCGACTCGAGGTCGATCTTGCCGCTGTCGGCCTTGTTCATGCCTTCGGCCAGGGTGGAGAAGTTGTCACCGCCGGACGCGAGGAACGAGTTGGCACCGACCGAGTACGTCGCCGCGGGGTCGATCGCCACGCCCTCGAGCCACATCTCGGTGATGTGCGAGCCCTTCGGCGCGGTCGGGTCGTAGGTGTAGGTGAACTCCTCGTTGACGCCGAGCTTGAGGAACGGACGGCTGACGCCCTCGGGCTGCCACTGCTCCTCGAGCACCTGCTTGATCTGCGCTCCCGTGAGGTCGAACGAGACCAGCGTGTTGGCGAACGGCTGGACGGCCGCGGCCTCGGCGTAGGTGACCTCACCGGATGCGAGGTCGGCACGCAGGCCGCCGGGGTTCATGAACGTGATCTGCACGTCGCGCGTGCCGTCCACGTTGAGCGCCCACTCCTGCACGTCGGCCACGAAGTTGCCGAGCGTGGACTCGCCTCCGCGGTTCTCCGGGAACGACGGCGCCCCGACCGGGTTCGCGCGGACGGCGCGACCGAAGTCCGCGGTCGCCTCGCCGAGCACGACGCTGCCGAGCTCCTTGGCGACGGCCGTGGCTTCGGCCACGAGCGGGACGAGCGCCGGGTCGGGCTCGGCGATGTAGCCGGTGATGTTCCCGTCGGCGTCGCGGACCGCCATCGTGTAGATGGTGTTCTTCATCCGCGCGATCTTGCCGCTCTTCTTGTTGAAGGTGATCTCCATGTTGGAGAAGCGCTCGCCGTACTGGCCGCTCGAGATCACGGGCCGGCCGTCGATCACGTGGTTGTACGCGAGGTGCGTGTGGCCCGAGACGATGGCGTCGACGTTGTCGTTGGCGTTCAGCACGATGTCGCCGAACCGCGAGTTCGGGTCGGTCGCCGACTCGACGGTCGTGTCTGCTGCGCCCTCGTGGACGAGCAGGACGACGATGTCGGCCTCGCCGTTCGCGTCGTTGCCGTCGCTCAGCTGGTCGGCCACGCGGTTGGCGGCCTCGACGGGCGGGCCCACCTCGATGTCGGCGATGCCGGCGGGGCTCACCAGCGACGGGAGCTCGTCGGTCACGGCGCCCACGAAGCCGAGGCGCACGCCCTCGAACTCCGCGACCCAGTACTCGGGCAGTGCGGCCTCGCCGGTCGCCTTGTCGTAGACGTTGGCGCCGAGGTACTCCCAGAGCGCGAGCGGCATGACGCGGTCGGTGAGGTCGTCCATGCCCTTGTCGAACTCGTGGTTGCCCACCGCGCTGACGTCGAGCCCCGCCTCGTTGAAGGCCTCGATCGTCGGAACGTCCTGCTGGATGAACGAGGTGAAGGTCGATGCCCCGATGAGGTCTCCGGCTGCGGCGAAGACGGTGTTCGGGTTCGCGTCGCGGATCTCGTTGACCGCGGACGAGAGCCGCGCGATGCCGGCCGCCGAGCCGTTCTCCTCGATCCGGCCGTGGAAGTCGTTGACCGTGACGAGGTTGAGGTCGACGAAGGCCTTCGCCTGCGCCTTCGGCGGGAGCCCGTCCGGCGGGACGGCCTGGGCCGAGGCGACGCCGCCGAGGGCGAGCGCGAGCGCAGTGGCTCCGGCGAGCGCTCCTGCGGCCGCGCGGCCGCGTGAGCGCATGGGGGACGTGGCGCGGGTCCGAGCCGCACCGGGGGAACGTTGCTGCATTGCGTGATCTCCTCTGCAAGGGCGGATGCGGGAGACAGGCCTTCGCGCCCCCCGGCGTCGCAGGTGGCCGCCCCGGGTTCGGGCGGGCACTGCTTCGCAGCCTATGGCGGGGGCTCGGCCGAGGGAAGGGACTTGACCCACTCGTCACGCGGCGTTCAATGAATCCGCCGATTTTGCTCAGATGAGCAGCGTCCGACGCTCAGATGAGCAGCACCGGCGGTCGCGCCTAGGCTGATCGACGATGCTCACCGCGGTCCTCTCGCTCTCCGGCGCGATCGTCTACGGCGCCGCGGACTTCCTCGGCGGCCTCGCCGCGCGACGCCTGGGCGCACTCCTCGCCACCGCGATCGCCTCGGTGGCGGGCCTCGTCACGATGCTCGCCGCACTGCCCGTGCTCGGCGGCGCCTGGACCCTCGCGGACCTCGGCTGGGGTGCGCTCTCGGGCGTGATCGGCGCCGTCGCGATCGCCCTGCTCTACGCGTGCCTCGCGATCGGCCCCATGAGCATCCTCTCGCCGCTCACCGCGCTGATGTCGGCCGTCACCCCGATGCTCTGGGGCACGCTCGTCGGTGCCGAGCGGTTCGGACCGCTCGGCGTCTGGGGCATCGGCGTCGCGCTGGTCGCCGTCGTCCTCGTCGGGTTCGTGCCCGAGCGCGGTGCCGTCCGGCCGAGCGCCCGCGGCCTGCTCCTCGCGGTCGGCTCCGGGCTCGCGATCGGCGGGTACTACATCACGATCTCGCACACGGCGGATGCCTCGGGCGTCGTCCCGCTCGTCGCGAACCGCGTCGTCTCGGCGACCGTGCTGTTCGCCGCGTTCGGCGCGGTGACCGTGTTCGCCGCAGTCCGTGCGCGTTCCGCGCCGGACCCCGGGGCGGCCGCCGGCGCCGGATCGTCGAGGGGCGCGGCACGGGACGGGGGC
>NZ_SDPL01000372.1 GCF_004135055.1 Agromyces binzhouensis
CGCCGGGCCGCGCGCGAGATCCCGGTCGGTGGAGCGCGGCCGCCGCGACCGCGCGAGGTCGAGCCCGTCGACGATGGTCCCCCCGCGCAGGAGGACGCCCGCCGACGTGCCCGGCGCACCGGCCACGACGTTGAGGCACACGTGCATGCCGTAGGTGAAGTACGCGTAGAGGTGCCCGCCGTCGCCGAACATCACCGCGTTGCGGGGAGTCCGTCCGCGGAACGCGTGCGATCCCGGGTCGACGCCGACGCCGCGGTACGCCTCAACCTCCGAGAGTCGGACGGCGACGCGCCCGGCCTCGGAGTCGTACGCGAGCACCGCGCCGAGGAGCAGCGGCGCGAGCTCGACCGGGTCGCGTCGGAACCAGGCGCGGTCGGGTCGCACGAGCTCCGCGTGCGACGCCGGTCGCGGCATCCGCTCGCCCGCACTCATCGTGCTCGTCGTCGGGTCGCGGCTCAGTCGTCGCCGCCGGGGAGGACCGACAGGAGGTGTCGCACCCGGTCGGCGAGCGACGCGAACTGGCCGTCGACGCGCGTCGGCGCAGTGCCGCCGATGCCGTCACGGCTCGCGACCGAGCCCTCGATGGTGAGCACCGCGCGCACCTCGGGGACGAGGTGCGGCGAGATCGACGCGAGCGCCTCGTCGTCGACCTCGTGGAGTTCCAGCCCGTGCGTCTCCGCGTACCGCACGAGCGAACCCGTGATCTCGTGCGCATCGCGGAACGGCACCCGGCGCTTCACGAGCCACTCGGCGACGTCGGTCGCGAGCGAGAAGCCGGCCGGCGCGAGTTCCGCCATGCGGTCGGTGTGGAAGGTCAGCGTCGCGATCATCCCGGTGAAGGCGGGCAGGAGCACCTCGAGCGTCTCGACCGAGTCGAAGACGGGCTCCTTGTCCTCCTGCAGGTCGCGATTGTAGGCCAGCGGCAGCGCCTTGAGGGTGGCGAGCAGGCCCGTGAGGTTGCCGATGAGCCGTCCGGACTTGCCGCGCGCGAGCTCGGCGATGTCGGGGTTCTTCTTCTGCGGCATGATCGACGAGCCGGTCGAGTAGGCGTCGTCGAGCGTGACGAAGCCGAACTCGCGAGTGTTCCAGAGGATGATCTCCTCGGAGATCCGCGACAGGTCGATGCCGATCATCGCCGCGACGAACGCGAACTCGGCGACCACGTCGCGGCTCGCGGTGGCGTCGATCGAGTTCTCGGCCGGATGCGCGAGCCCCAGGTCTCGGGCGACGGATGCCGCGTCGAGCCCGAGCGTCGAGCCGGCGAGCGCGCCGCCGCCGTAGGGCGAGACGTCGGCCCGCTTCATCCAGTCGACGAGCCGCTCGAGGTCGCGCGAGAGCGCCCAGCCGTGCGCGAGCAGGTGGTGCGCCAGGAGCACGGGCTGCGCGTGCTGCAGGTGCGTGCGCCCTGGCATGATCGCGGTGCGGTGCGCGTCGGCCTGCGCGGAGAGGGCGTCGATGAGATGGACGAGCATGCGCCCGATCGTGATCGCGTGGTCCTTGAGGTAGAGGCGGACGAGCGTGGCGATCTGGTCGTTGCGGCTGCGTCCCGCGCGGAGCTTGCCGCCGAGCTCGGACCCGACCTCGGCGATGAGGGCGGCCTCGAGCGCGCCGTGGACGTCCTCGTCGGAGTCGGCCGCGACCAGCCCGCCGTCGACGACCCGCTGCTCGAGGGCGTCGAGGCCCGCGATCATCCGCTCGAGCTCGTCGGCCTCCAGGTAGCCCGCCGCGGCGAGCGCCCGGGCGTGCGCACGCGACCCGGCGAGGTCGTAGGGGGCGAGCTGCCAGTCGAAGTGCGTCGACTTCGACAGGCGCTGCAGCTCGGGCGACGGTCCGCCCGCGAACCGCGCGCCCCAGAGGGAGCCCTCGTTGGTGCCGTGCTGCTCCGACATGCTCACGCGTCCTTCCTGGCGAGGAGCCAGACGAGCAGCGCCTTCTGCGCGTGCAGCCGGTTCTCCGCCTCGTCCCAGATGATCGACTGCGGGCCGTCGATGACGTCGGCGCTCACCTCGTAGCCGCGGTCCGCGGGCAGGCAGTGCATGAAGACGGCGTCGGGCTTCGCGAGCGACATCAGCTCCGCGTCGACGGTGTAGGCGCCGAACGTGGCGACCCGATGCGCCTTCTCGTCCTCCTTGCCCATCGACACCCAGGTGTCGGTCACGATCACATCGGCACCGGCCGCCGCCTCGGCGGCGTCGGTGTGGAGGGCGACCGATCCGCCCGTGACGGCGGCGATGCGGTCGGCGTCGGCGACGACGGATGCCGCGGGCGCGAACTCCTCGGGCGACGCGATGCGCACGTGCATGCCGGCCGTCGCGCCCGCGAGCACGTAGGACTGGGCCATGTTCGACGCGCCGTCGCCGAGGAAGGCGACCGTCAGTCCGGCGAGCTCGCCCTTGTGCTCGCGGATGGTGAGGAGGTCGGCGAGCAGCTGGCACGGGTGGAAGTCGTCGGACAGCGCGTTCACGACGGGGACCGTGGTGCCCTGGGCCATCTCGTCGAGGCCGGACTGCGCGTACGTGCGCCAGACGATGGCGGACACCATCCGCTCGAGCACGCGCGCGGTGTCGGAGGGGGTCTCCTTGCCGCCGAGCTGGCTGTTCGCGGTCGAGATGATCAGCGGCGAGCCGCCGAGGTCGGCGATGCCGACGGCGAACGAGACGCGCGTGCGCGTCGAGGACTTGTCGAAGATGACGGCGACGGTCTGCGGGCCGGCGAGGGGCGTCTCCGCCCAGCGGTCGGCCTTGAGGCGGACCGCGAGGTCGAGGATCTCGGACTGCTCGGCGGGCGTGATGTCATCGTCGCGGAGGAAGTGGCGGGTCATGGATGCTCCGTTCTGCACGTGGCGAGCGGGTGGTCTGCGGATGGTCTGGATGTCGGGGTCAGCGCGCTGCGGCGACGGCGTCGAGTGCCCGGCCGAAGCGGTCGGCGAACTCGTCGAGTTCGGCGTCGCCGATGATGAGCGGCGGTGCGATGCGGATGGTCGAGTCGTTCGCGGCGTTGACGATGAGGCCGGCCCGCATCGCCGCCGCGGAGAGCTCGGTCGCGACGGGCTCGGTGAGGGCGACGCCGGCGAGGAGCCCGCGGCCGCGCATCCCCGCGACGAGCGGCGAGCCGAGGCCGAGCA
>NZ_SDPL01000373.1 GCF_004135055.1 Agromyces binzhouensis
CGCCCGGCGCGCCGGGGTCGCCCGGCATGCCGGGCCCGGCCGGCGGACCCTCCTCGGGCGCGCCGCGGCCCAGTGTCGTGATCCGGTGCACGCGTTCGGACATGGCGACGATCCTAGGCGGCGCGGATGGGAACGTCGCGGGAACCCGCCCCTCGGGGCGGGGGCTTGACGATGCGTCAGCGCGTGCCGTAGTCGGCGTTGTAGCGGTCGAGCACCTCGTCGATCCCCGCGTCGAGGACGAGCGCGCCCTTGTCGAGGTAGAGGCCGCGCGTGCAGAACCGCCGCAGGTCGCGCTCGTTGTGGGAGACGAAGAAGAGCGTGCGCCCGCCCTCGAGGAGTTCCTCGATGCGGCGATAGCACTTCTCGCGGAACGCCTTGTCGCCGACCGCCAGCACCTCGTCGACGAGCAGGATCGGCTCCTCGAGCTGCGAGATCACCGCGAACGCGATGCGCACCTTCATGCCGCTCGAGAGGTGCTTGTACGGCGTGTCGAGGAAGTCGCCGATCTCGGCGAACTCGATGATCTCGTCGAACTTGTCGTCGATCTGCGCACGTGTCATGCCGTGCAGGCCTGCCGTGAGGTACACGTTGTCGCGGACGGTCAGGTCGTCGACGAACCCGCCGGTGATCTCGATGAGCGGCGCGACGCCGCCTTCGACGATCACCGCTCCCTCGTCGGGCAGCATGACCCCGGCGACGAGCTTCAGCAGGGTCGACTTGCCCTGTCCGTTGCGCCCGACCACGCCGATCGCCTCGCCCGGGCGCACGTCGATCGACACGTTGCGGAGGGCCCAGAACTCGTCGGGCCGGATCCTGCGGCGCCGCCGGGAGAGGAGGTCCTTGAACGACTTCCGACCGCGGCGATTGCGCCGGAACCGCACGCCGAGGTCGTTCGCGCGGATGGCGGTCTCTGGCATCAGATCTCCTTCAGCACCTGGCGCTCTGAGCTCCGGAACACCCAGAGGCCGAGGCCGAGGAACGCGAGCGACATGGCGGCGGCGACGCCGACGGCGAACCAGTCGAGCTCGCCCGGGAAGATCGCGGAGCGGTACAGGCCGAAGATCCCGGTGAGCGGATTGAAGGCGGCCCAGAAGTGCAGCGACTCGGGCAGGTTGCTCGTTCCGTAGACGATGGGCGAGGCGTAGAAGAGGAAGCGCAGGATGAGCTTGGTCGCGCGCTCGAGATCGCGGAAGAAGACCACGAGCGGCGCGACGATGAGCCCGAGGCCGGCGGTCAGCATCGCCTGCAGGAGGATGGCGAGCGGGAACAGGACCACCTCCCAGCCGATGCGGATGTCCTCGCCGAACCAGGCGGCGAGCAGCACGAACAGCAGGAGCACCGGGATCGAGAGCAGGAACTCGATGCCCTTCGAGAGCACGATCCGGTTGACCCAGATGGTCCGTGGCAGCTTCGTGGATCGGACGAGCTTGGCGTCCTTCAGGAACGCGCGGGTCGAGTCGGAGACCGCGCCGTTGAACCACATCCAGGGCAGCAGCCCCGCGAGCAGGAAGACGATGTACGGTTCGGTGCCGACCGGTCGCTGGAAGACCTGCGTGAAGACGAACCAGTAGATGCCCGCCATGACGAGCGGGTCGAGCACCGACCAGAGGTAGCCGAGCGCCGACGTCGAGTACCGGACCTTGAGGTCGCGCGTGGTGAGCAGCCACAGCGAATGCCGGTAGCCGTCCCATGGCGTCCGCGTGAACGGATGCGAGTCGGCGTAGCTCATCACGGTCTCATCGTAGATGCCCGGAGGCGACCCTCCGAACCGGCTGCGGGGCCGCGTCGCGGCGCGCAACGACCGCAGATGCGAGAAGCGGATGCCGCGACCGGCATCCGCTTCTCACGCTGTGGGTGGTGCGCAGGTCACACGAAGTGGTTCGCGCGCTCCAGGTCCTCGGCGAAGTCGATCTCGACCGCGTACAGGTCGGAGACGTCCATGGGCTCGACCAGCAGGCCGTTCTTCTCGATCGCGAGCTCGAGGCCGCGCTCGAAGTAGTCCTGGTCGCCGACGCGCTGGAGGTGCGCGAGGAACGTGGCCTTGTCGCGGCCGGAGATGTAGTTGATGCCGACCGCCTCGCCGAGACCGCCCTTGACGGTCTTGGAGAGCTCCTTGATGTAGCCCTCGGCCGTCGTCGTGTACTTCACCTCTTCGTCGGACACCTTCGCGGTGTTGACGGTCACGAACGACTGGTCGCGGGCGATGAAGGCGAGCGCGCGGTCGAGGATCGCCGGATCGAAGACCACGTCGCCGTTCATCCACAGCACGCCGCCCTGCTGCGACGCCTGGAGCGCGCGCATGAGCGACTTCGAGGTGTTCGTCTGGTCGTACTCCTCGTTGTAGACGAAGGACGCCTGCGGGAACGCCTCGATGATGTGCTCGAGCTTGTAGCCGACGACGATCGTCACGACGGCGTTGCGGCCGAACGCGTGCTCGATGTTGTCGAACTGCTGGCGCATGATCGTGCGTCCGTCGCTGAGCTCGGTGAGCGGTTTGGGGAGGGAACGCCCGAGCCGGCTCCCCATGCCGGCTGCGAGGATCACGATCTGCGTGGTCATGACATCTCCTTCGTCGATCGGATGCCGGAGCACTCGATTCGGTTCGAGTTCACCGGGGATTCATCCGCAAGTTCACTTCTGGACACGCCGTTATGCCGAGACTCAGGATACCGGACGGCCGGAGTCCCCGCTGGGGGTTGCGCTCGAGCCGTAGTGCGATTGTGATGCGACGAGGGGGAACACGCCCCAATCGGACGGTTCCGCCCGCTCCGACGTGAATTCGCTGTGAGAGGTCCACGGCTGCGGTCGAGGGGGTTGGTAGGTTGTCGTGGTGACTTCCGTTTCGCGATCAGGTCCTGACGACGAGACTCCCGAAGGCACGGGCACGGGGGTGTCTGATCGTCGGGGGGAATCCGTCGCGTCCGAACAGGGGCGTGACGGATCCGCCCGCGCGGGCGGGAAGTCCGCGGGCCGGACCACCGCGTCCAAATCCGCCGCCGCGCGCTCGAGCGCCGCGAAGGCCGCGGCATCCAAGTCGGCGGCGACCAAGTCGTCGTCGAAGTCCACCGCGGCCAAGTCCGCCGCGACGCGTTCGACCGCCGCCAAGCGGGCGTCCGCCGCC
>NZ_SDPL01000374.1 GCF_004135055.1 Agromyces binzhouensis
GACCCGCCGTCGACGGCGCGCACGTCGAGGCCGGCGGGCGCCGCCGGCGCGGGCCCGCCGACGATGGTCGGCTTCGCCGACCAGGGGAACGAGGGGTGCAGCTGCGCGACCTGTTCGGGCGTGAGCCCGGAGGCGAGGAGGAGCGCGCGGTCGATCTCGTCGCCGAGGTTCGACCTGAGGTCCCAGGCCATGGCCTTGAGCCAGGCGATCGAGTCCACGGGCGTCCACCGCTCCGGCTCGTAGCCGGGGTTCTGCAGGGCGAGCACGCCGTACTCCAGTGACAGCTCCACGCCCGACCGTTCGGCGAGGTACGCGTTCACGCCGTCGGCGTAGGCCTCGTAGAGGGCGCGCGACTGGTCGTCGAGCATCTCGAACTCCTGCTCGGCGACGCCGCGCCAGTCGAGCGTGCGGATGAAGGCGTCGGTCGCGACCTGAGACTCGCCGAAGAGCTCCGCGACGCGGCCCGCGGTGACGTGCCGACGGAAGTCCATCTCCCAGAACCGGTCCTGCGCGTGCACGTATCCCTGCGCGAAGAGCAGGTCGTGGTCCGTCTCGGCGACGAGCTGGGGGATCCCGGCGTCGTCGCGGTACACCGTCACCGATCCGTCGAGGCCGGCGACGGAGATGCGACCCGATTCGACCGGGAACGACCGATGCACCGTCCACCAGCCGAACCCGACCGCCGCGACGCCGAGCACGAGCACCGTGACGAGCGCTCCGACGAGGAACTTCGCCCAGCCGGTCCGTCGGGTCCTCGGCGCGTCGGTTCCCACGTCACTCCTTCGTGTCGGCGCATGGCTCGGGCCGCCCGTCCGAGCGACCCCGGGTCATCACTGTACCCCGGCGACCGCGGCAGGGCGGGCCGCGCCGCCGACCGCCGACCGCCGACTCAGGCGTGCAGGGCGGCGTTCAGCGCGATCCCCTCGCCGGACCGCGAGAGCACCTCGACGCGCCCGTCGAGCGAGTTGCGGCGGAAGAGCAGGTTCGGCAGGCCCGACAGCTCGACGGCCTTGACGATCCGATCGCGTTCGCCCGCGCCGCCGCGGAGCACCACCTTCGTGCCCGCGGTGACGTAGAGGCCGGCCTCGACGACGGAGTCGTCGCCGATCGAGATGCCGATGCCCGAGTTCGCGCCGAGGAGCGCGCGCTCGCCGATCGAGACGCGCTGCGTGCCGCCGCCCGAGAGCGTGCCCATGATCGAGGCGCCGCCGCCGATGTCGCTGCCGTCGCCGACCACGACGCCCTGCGAGACGCGGCCCTCCACCATCGAGGATCCGAGCGTGCCGGCGTTGAAGTTCACGAATCCCTCGTGCATCACCGTCGTGCCGGGCGCGAGGTGCGCGCCGAGGCGCACGCGCGATGCGTCGGCGACGCGCACGCGCTCGGGGATCACGTAGTCGAGCAGGCGCGGGAACTTGTCGAGCCCGGTCACGTGGATGCCGGCGCGCTGGAGCGCCGGACGGAGCCGGTCGAGGTCGTCGGGATGCACCGGCCCGGCGTTGGTCCACGCGACGTTCGGCAGGTGCCCGAACACGCCGTCGAGGTTCAGGCCGTTGGGACGGACGAGCAGGTGGGACAGCAGGTGCAGGCGCAGGTAGGCGTCCGACGTGCTCGCCGGCGCATCGGCGAGGCGGATGGCGACGCGCACGGCCTCTACTCGGACGCCCCGCCGCTCGTCGGGGCCCACCGACCCCACGGGCGGCTCCCAGGCCGGAGCATCGGCGGCCGGTTCGCCGAGCTGCGGCGCCGGGAACCAGGTGTCGAGCACCGTGCCGTCGCCGGCGATCGTGGCGAGGCCGTCGCCCCAGGCGGTGGCGGGCGCGGTCGGATTCGACGAGTCTGCGGGCATGCTCCAAGGGTACCGAGCGACGTGGGGGCCGCGACGGCGGATGACGCCGGGAGGGGGCGCGGCATCCGCCCTCGTAGACTCGGGGACATGGCTGCACCCGTCCGCCCCACGGCCGCGCTCGACCTGTCCGCCGACGTCGTCGCCATCACGCAGGCGATCTGCGACGTGCCGAGCGTCTCGGGCGAGGAGGGGCGGCTGGCGGACCTCGTCCAGGACGCGCTCCGGGATGCCGCGCACCTCGAGGTGCTCCGCGACGGCGACACGATCGTGGCGCGCACGAACCTCAGTCGCGACCGGCGCGTGGTCATCGCGGGGCACCTGGACACGGTGCCGATCAACGGCAACGTCCCGACCCGGTTCGAGGTCGACGGCGACCGCCAGGTGCTGTGGGGGCGGGGCACGGTCGACATGAAGGCGGGCGTGGCCGTGCAGCTGAAGCTCGCACGCGAACTGGTCGCGCCGGTCGTCGACGTGACGTGGATGTGGTACGACCACGAGGAGGTGGCCGCCGACCTGAACGGGCTGGGCCGGGTCCTGCGCTCGCGTCCCGACCTCTTCGCGGCCGACTTCGCCATCCTCGGCGAACCGACGCACGGAGCGGTCGAGGGCGGGTGCAACGGCACGCTCCGGGTCGAGCTCCGCGCGACGGGGCGGCGGGCGCACTCGGCGCGCAGCTGGGTCGGCGAGAACGCGATCCACAAGCTCGCATCCGCGCTCGAGCGGCTCGCGACCTACGAGGCCGAGACCGTCCGCGTCGACGGCCTCGACTACCGCGAGGGCCTGAACGCCGTCTTCATGCACGGCGGCATCGCGGGCAACGTCATCCCCGACGACGCCGTGCTCACGCTCAACTACCGGTTCGCGCCGAGCCGTTCCGTCGCGGAGGCGACCGAGCGCGTCCGCGCGCTCTTCCCCGAGTACGAACTCACCGTCACCGATGCGTCCGAGGGCGCCAGGCCAGGCCTCGACGACCCGCTCGCGCAGGAGTTCGTCCGTGCGGTCGGGGCCGAGGCGCAGCCGAAGTACGGGTGGACGGATGTCGCGCGCTTCAGCGCGCTCGGCGTGCCGGCCGTGAACTTCGGACCCGGCGACCCGCTCCTCGCGCACGCCGACGACGAGCGCGTGGACTGCGACGAGATCCTCGCCTGCGAGTCCGCGCTGCGCGACTGGCTCACGGGGTCGGCGCGCTGAGCCGATCCGTGGGCGAGGAGACCGCGCCGGGCACGCCGGAGCGGCGGCCGCCGGACGCGCACCGCGTC
>NZ_SDPL01000375.1 GCF_004135055.1 Agromyces binzhouensis
GGCGACCTACCTCACCTACCTGGGGGTGCGCGTGCTGCGCGAGCTGCCGGTCGTGGCCGCCGTGGCGGGCGGTTCGGGCGGCGCCCCCGTCGCGACGTCCGCTCGCCCCTGGCTGCGCCTGCTGCAGGGCGCGGGCGTCTCAGGGCTCAACCCGAAGGGGCTGCTGGTGCTCGTCGTGCTCCTGCCCCAGTTCACGGATGCCGCGGGCAGCTGGCCGATCCCGGTGCAGCTCGCGGTGCTCGGCCTCATCTTCGTCGCGGCGTGCGCGGCCGTGTACACGGTCGTCGGGTACGGCTCGCGGACGGTCCTGCGGCTGCGTCCCTCGGCGATGCGGATCGTGTCGCGCGTGTCGGGTGCGGCGATGATCGTGCTCGCGGCGGTGCTCGTGGTCGAGCAGGTGGTGCACCTCACCCGAGGCTGAAGCCGCCGTCGCTCGTGACGACCTGCCCGGTGACCCACGCGCCGCCCGGCGTGGCGAGCCATCCGATGAGGTTCGCGACGTCCTCGGGCCGTCCCACCCGCCCGAACGGCGTCGTCGCGAGGTGCGCCTCGAGCTCGTCGAGCGGCCGGTCGGTCGTCTCGGGGTCGAGGTAGCCCGTGTTCACCGGCCCGGGGTCGATCGTGTTGAGCAGGATCCCGAGCTCGAGCAGCTCGGCGGCGACGGTCGCGGTGACGCCGGCCAGTGCCGCCTTGCTCGTCGCGTACGCGACCTCCCCGCGCATCGGGCCGTGCACCTGGCCGGAGGTCATCCAGAACACGCGGCCCTGCGGTTCGGCGAAGGGCGTGTCGCGTCGGATGCGTTCGCCGGGGCGGAGCGGCGCGGCATCCGACCGGGGTCGCTTCGAGCGCGCGAAGGCGGCGGTGAGGAGCAGCGTCGACCGTGTGTTGACGTCCCAGAACGCGTCGAGGGCCTCGGGCGTCATGTCGAGGATGCCGCCGTCGCCGCCGCTCTTCGCATGGTTGCAGACGAGGAGGTCGAGCTCGCCGGTGAGCACGCGCGCGGCCTCCACGACCGGTTCGACCTGCGCGGCGTCGGCGAGGTCGGCGCCGATGTCGTCCATCCGGGCGCCGGGCGCGAGCGACGACCGGATGCCGGCGCGGACCGCGTCGAGGTCGTCGGCGCCCCACGGCTGGTCGAGGTCGTGCGGGCGGTGATGGTGGATGACGACGTTCGCGCCGAGCTCGGCGAACCGGGTCGCCACGGCGTAGCCGATCCCGCGACGTCGGGAGACGCCGGTGACGAGGGCCGTGCGTCCGGCGAGTGGGAGGGGTGCATGCATGGGCGAGCCTTTCGCTGCGCGCGGAGCGCGCTGGGGAATCAGGGAACGAGCGGAGCGGCTCACCGGCATTGCATGGCGACACGGTAGCGCATGGGCCGACGTGGTGCGAGGGGATGGCCCGCTTCCGACGAGCCCGTACCCTGTCCGAGTGGATGCCTGCGCCGCGCTCGCCGACTCGATCGAACGCCTCGCCGCGCGCGGCTACGCGAACCGGCGGTTCCTCAAGGAACTGGGGCGTTCTGCCGGGGTGGGTCGCGGTCCGCGGTGGCTGTTCGATGCGGCATCCGGCGGCACCAATCGCCTGCGCGGGCGCGGCTTCCGCCGCCACGTCGACGATCGCACCGACGGGCAGGCGCGCCACTTCGCCGGAACGGTCGCCGTCGCCGCCCGCGTCGGCGGGCCGCTGACGCGGTGGCTCACGACCGTGGTGCTGCGCGACCCGCCGAGCACGCCCGACGGGAGGCTCAGCGACGAGGCGATCGAGTTCGCGCGGCTCGTCCGGTCGGGCGAGCTCGCCCAGGCGGATGCCGCGGGGTGGGTGCGCGATCGGCTCTGCCACGCGGCGTAGCGACGGGCCCGGAGGGTGGGCGTAGCCTGCAGCCATGGGCGACTCGAACGCCGGCGACCGGGTGCACGAGAAGTACGACGTGAAGCGCGCGCATCGCGAGCTGTACGCGCCGTCGGCGAAGGACTTCGTGCTCGTCGACGTGCCGCCGATGCAGTACCTCGCGGTCGACGGGCACGGCGACCCGAACACGACGCCCGCCTACGCCGAGGCGGTCGAGGCGCTGTTCGGGGTCGCGTACGCGGTGAAGTTCGCGAGCAGGAGGTCGCTCGGTCGCGATTTCGCGGTGGCGCCGCTCGAGGGCCTCTGGTGGGCGGACGACCCCGGCGCGTTCGCGGCGAACGACCGCACCGCCTGGAACTGGACGATGCTCATCGCGCAGCCCGACTGGATCGACGAGGACGCCGTCGGGGCCGCCGTCGACGCGACGCGTGCGAAGGGCCGGGGCTCGCCGTCGCTCGACGCGCTCCGCCTCACGCGCGTCACGGAGGGGCGGTGCGCACAGATCATGCACCTCGGTCCGTTAGCGGATGAGGCTCCAACGCTCGCTCGCCTGCATCACGAGTGGATGCCGCAGCACGGCCTCGCCTTCAACGGACCGCATCACGAGGTCTACCTCAGCGATCCACGGCGCACCGCGCCGGAGAAGCTGCGGACGGTGCTGCGCCAACCGGTGCGGAAGGCCTGACGCGCTGGTCTCCGCCCGGTGGCAGGTCAGGCCTCCGTCACGTCGATCAGCACCTTCCCGACCGTGCCCGCCTCGACCGCGTCGTGCGCCTCGCCGGCGCGCTCGAGCGGGAACCGGGTGAGCGGCAGCCCGGCACCTTCGCCGACGGGCAGGACGCCGTCCTCGAGGGCCCGCGTGATGTCCTCCGCTGCGGCGGCGAGCGCCGCGTCGCCGACGGTGTAGAGCAGGAGGAACTGGTAGCGGGCGTTCAGCGAGAAGTGGTGGCGCACGTCGAGGGTCATCTCGGCGCCGCCGTCGGTCGCGTACACGGAGATCGAACCGTGGTTCGCGATGACCTGCGCGTTGAGCGCGGCGTTGCGGGCGGGGGAGACCTCGACGACCTGGTCGACGCCCTCCGGGGCGATGGCGCGGATGGCGGCGGCCGCGTCGTCCGTCCGGTAGTTCACGACGTGGTGGGCGCCCGCGGCCGTCGCGAGGGCCGCCTTCTCGGGGGAGCTGACCGTGGTGATGACGCGGGCGCCCGCCCAGCGGGCGAGCTGGATGGCGGCGTGCCCGACCGCGCCG
>NZ_SDPL01000376.1 GCF_004135055.1 Agromyces binzhouensis
CTCAGCGCCTCGGCGGCCGGTTGGAGCGCGTCGACCATGGTCTTGTCACCCGGCTCGGCTCGGCCGCGGGCCACGACCCCGGCCACGCCGGCGCGGAACGCGTCGGCGAGGCCCGCGGTGTCGAGGTCCGGGGCCGGGCCGACGGACTTGGCCATCTCGAGGAACAGCGTGCCGTACAGCGACCCGCTCGCTCCTCCGACCGTCGACACGAGCGCCATCCCGGAGGACTTCAGCAGTGCACCGGCATCGTCCGGGGGCGCGTCGGCGAGACGCTGCCGCACCGCACCGGTGCCCCGGGCGATGTTGGTGCCGTGGTCGGCGTCGCCGATCGCCGAGTCGAGCGCGGTCAGCCGCTCGGCCTCGGCGGTGATCCGCTCGTCGAAGCGGAACATCCACGCCACGAGGTCGTCGACCGTCAGGCGGCCGTCCTCGGTCGCGGTCATGGCTACACCCCCCACCGGAGCGCCGCGGTGCTCACCGGTGCGTCCCAGAGCCGCAGCATCTCGTCGTCCGCGCGGAGCAGGGTGAGGGAGCATCCGGCCATGTCGAGGCTCGTGATGTAGTCGCCGACGAGCACTCGTGCGACGGTGATGCCGCGCTGCTCGAGCAGGGAGGCGACGGCGCCGTACATCAGGTAGAGCTCGATGAGCGGCGTGCCGCCGAGCCCGCTGAGCATCGCGATCACGGGCGCCCCGGTGAAGTCGTGGTCGGCCAGGATCGCCGACACGAGCGTCTCGGCGATCTCCGACGCGGAGGCCAGCGGGGCGCGCGTGCGGCCCGGTTCGCCGTGGATGCCCACGCCCATCTCGATCTCGTCCTCGGGGAGGTCGAAGCTCGGCTTGCCCACCGACGGAAGGGTCGCGCTGGTGAGCGCCACGCCCATCGACCGGCCGTTCTCCGAGACGCGCGTCGCGACGGCGTGCACGGCATCGAGGTCGGCGCCCTCCTCTGCGGCGGCCCCGGCGATCTTCTCGACGAGGACGGTCGTGCCGACCCCACGACGGCCGGCGGTCCAGGTCGAGTCCTCGACCGCGACGTCGTCGGCGACCAGCACGGTCTTGACCGCGATTCCCTCCGCGTCGGCGAGCTCGGCGGCCATCTCGAAGTTGAGCACGTCGCCCGTGTAGTTCTTGACGATGAACAGCGCCCCGGCGCCGGTGCTCACCGTCTGGGCGGCGGCGAGCATCTGGTCGGGGGTCGGCGAGGTGAAGACCTCGCCGGCGCAGGCCGCGTCGAGCATCCCGGGGCCGACGAAGCCGCTGTGCAGCGGTTCGTGGCCCGAGCCTCCGCCCGAGATCAGGGCGACCTTGCCGGGCTTCGGCGTCGCCCGTGCGACCACCCGAGCGGCGAGGTCGACGGCGAGTTCGGGGTGGGCCGCCGCGACGCCCTTCAGGGCGTCGGCCAGCACCTCCGACGGTGCATCGATGAGCTTCTTCATGCGCGTGCCTCCTCTTCGACGAGCGCTTCGGTCAGGGTGGTGCGGTCCGCCCGAGTGCGGGAGACCAGGCCGAACGCGAGGCCGGCGAGGACGCCGCCCGCGAGTTCGGCGATGACGTAGACCGGCCACTGCTCCCACTGCACGGTGCCCCCGAGGAGCTGCTGCACGAGCATCGGGCCGGTGGTGCGGGCCGGGTTGATGGACGCGCCGGTGGCGGGCGCCACCGGGATGATCGCGGCGAAGACCACGAGGCCGATGACGAGCCCGGCGAATCCGGGGGCCGCCTTGCGGTGGATCACGCCGAAGACCGTGAAGACCAGCAGGAACGTGCCGAGGAACTCGGCCGTGAACGCCTGCCAGATCGGGATGTCGCCGTAGGAGGCGACGCCGAGTCCGAGTTCGCTCGCCTGCGGGCCGAGGGCGCCGACGATCGCGAACGCGCCCACGGTCGCACCGAGGAGCTGCGCGACCACGTACCCGGGCACGTCGCGCCAGGCGAACTTGCCCGTCACCGCGAGGGCGAGCGTCACCGCGGGGTTGATGTGGTTGCCCGAGATGTAGCCGAACACGTACACCGTCGCGACGACGATCGTGCCGAAGGCGAGCGAGATGAAGCCGAGATCGGCGGGGGCGAAGGGCGCGTCGCCCCTCACGAGTGCGAAGGCCGGCACGGAACCGACGCCGACGAACACGAGGAAGGCGGTACCCAGGAACTCGGCGGCGAGCCGCTGCCAAGTCCGGTTGTCATCCATGATCTGCGTTCTCCCTTGAACGAGGTGATGCCAGACGATTCGGTATTGTCGAATGGCTTTCGGTAATACTGAATGGTGGACCTTCCGTCCCGCGCTGTCAAGAACCAGACAGAATGGGGATGGACCGTGGGCGCGATGACGGAGGGGGAGTCGGTGATCCAGTCGATCGATCGCGCGGCGATGATCCTCACGCTGCTGCAGGGCTCGCGCCGCATGGGCATCTCCGAGCTCGCCGCCGCGCTCGACCTGCCGCCCTCGACCGTGCACGGCATCGTCAAGTCGCTCCAGGCGCACGGGCTCGTGGCGCAGCAGCCGAGCGGGAACCGCTACGTACTGGGGCCGGCGCTCCTGAAGCTGTCGAGCGTCTACCTCGACACCCTCGACGTCCGTGCGCGCGCGATGCGCTGGATGCACGAGCTCTCGAGCCGCACCGGCTTCGCGACCCGCCTCGGCGCCGAGCTGTTCGGCGAGGTCATCGTCATCCACCACGACCGACGCCCGGACGGCACCGAGCAGATGCCCGAGACCGGCCTGACGATCCCCAGCCATGCCTCGGCACTCGGCAAGGTGCTGCTCGCCTACGACGCGGCGCACGCCGCGGACGCGCTGTCGCGCCCGCTGACGGCGCTCACGGCGGACACCGTCACCGACCCGGACCGCGTCCGGGAGGGCCTCGAGCAGGTCCGACGGGACGCGCTCGGCTTCGAGGACGAGGAGGCCGTCATCGGCGAGTCCTCCGTCGCCGCGCCGGTCTGCTCGGAGGGCGGCGACGTCGTCGCCGCGGTCGCGGTGGTCATGCCCTCGAGCGAGTGGCCGCCCTCCGACACGGTCGTCGGCGCACTCCGCGACGCCGCACGGAGCATCTCGCGCGACCTCGGCGCGCCGACCTGGCCGCCGCG
>NZ_SDPL01000377.1 GCF_004135055.1 Agromyces binzhouensis
CCCCCCGCGACCCAGCCCCCGGCCGTGCCCGCCCTCGATCCCGCGCAGGCGACCGTCGCCCGACGCTCGATCGCGGCGATCGCGTCGGCCGGCGCCGTCGCGCTCATCGCCTTCGGCGCGGGCGTGCTCGCCAACCTGGTGTCGCGCGAGCAGAACCCGGTGGTGCTCGCCCAGGTCGTGCCGTACTTCGCGCTCGCGGCGGTCGTGCTCTGGGGGCTGCTCTGCATCGGCAACGCGGTCGGCGCGCTTCGCGCCTGGTTCCTCGCGCTGCCGGTCGGACTCACCTCCGCGGTCCTCGCGACGCTCATCGCCGCGAGCGCCAACGTGCTCTCGAGCGGCGTCCAGGTGTCGGCCCAGGTCTTCTCGCTCGTGCTCTCGAGCCTGCTCGGGCTCAACCTCCTGTTCATCGTCGCCGCCGTGATCGCCGAGGTGTTCGTCGCCCCCCGCGTGGCCGCGTGGGTGCTCGCCCACCGTCCTCGTCGAGCCGCCCGTCGCGTCGCGCTCGTGCGCATCCCCGCATCGAACCTCGACGAGGCCGAGCTGACGCACCTCGAGCGCCGCCCCGTCGACCAGGCGCTCGCCGACGAGCAGTGGGACGACTACTGCGCCGCGCTCGTGGCCGAGGGGTGGGAGACGGTCGAGGTCGACGCCGCACCCGACCTGCCCGACTCCGTGTTCATCGAGGACGCCGTGGTCTTCTTCGACGGGCTCGCCGTGCTCGCCAATCCCGGCGCCGAATCGCGCAAGCCCGAGGTCGAGGCCGTCGAGCGCGCCGTGCGCGCCTTCCCGGGCGTCTCGGTCGCACGCATCACCGCCCCGGGCACGCTCGACGGCGGGGATGTCCTCAAGATCGGCTCGACCGTCTACGTCGGCGCGTCATCGCGGACGAACGCCGAGGGCGTCCGCCAGCTCCGCGGCATCCTCTCGCCGCTCGGCTACACGGTCGTCGCGGTGCCGATCACGAAGGCGCTGCACCTGAAGAGCGCCGTGACGGCACTGCCCGACGGCACCGTCATCGGCTTCCCCGACCTCATCGATTCGACGTCGCTGTTCCCGCGCTTCCTCGCGGTCCCCGAGCCCGAGGGTGTCGCGGTCGTGATCCTGTCGGACGAGACGCTGCTGATGTCGGCCGCGGCGCCCCGGACCGCGGAGCTCCTGTCGGGCCTCGGCTACCGCGTGGTCACCGTCGACATCAGCGAGTTCGAGAAGCTCGAGGGCTGCGTCACCTGCCTGTCGGTGCGGGTTCGCTGATCCGTTCCGCCCCGCGAGGTCGTCGGCGCTTCGAAATCCGGTCTTGCGTCCCTCGGGCGCCGAGGCATATTCTGTAGGGCTGCCCGCTCGGGGAACCATCCGGCGGGCGATGGGTTCGTGACCACGACGCAGGAGGACGACATGAAGTACACCGGCATTCCCGCCCGCACGGTCGCGGCGTTCGGTGCGCTCGTCCCGACGCTCGCCTCCTCCGCCACGGTCGACCTGGGCTAGCGCCCCGAGACCGTCCAGCCGGCGGGACGCCGGCCGATCCACGCGGGGCCACGCCCCGCCTCCGCCTGCGCGCGATCGAGCGCGCGGCATCCACGTCTCCCACGACGAGTCGCATCCGCGCGACCCGTCGCGCCTCCCGGAAGGAACCCGGCGTGACCGCCACCGAATCCACCCTCCACCCTCCCCACGCCGAGCGCACCGGGACGGTGCGCGCCCTCATGCGGCTGCGCGAGTACGTCGGGCCCGCGATGCCCGCGATCTACGGGAGCATGGCCGCCTACCTCGTGGCGCAGCTCATCGCCCTCGCGATCCCGCAGGTGCTCGAGGCGATCGTCGACGGCCCGCTCGCCGACGGCGATCGCGCCGCGATCGTGCCGTTCGCCCTGCTCGTGCTCGCGCTCGGCGCCGGCGAGGCCGCCATGTTCGCGCTGCGGCGCTGGCTCGTGATCGGTCCGACCACCAGGGTCGAGGCGCGCATGCGCGACGCGCTCTACGCGAAGCTGCAGGACCTGCCGGTCAGCTTCCACGACCGCTGGCCGAGCGGCCAGCTCCTCTCGCGCGCCGTGAGCGACCTCGGCCTCATCCGCCGGTGGCTGGCGTTCGGCCTCGTGCTGCTCGTCATGAACCTCGTCGTGATCGTCGTCGGCGCCGTCGTGCTGATCTCCATGAGCTGGATGCTGGGACTCGTCTTCCTCGCCTGCTCGATCCCGCTGTGGATCGTCGGCTACCGGTTCGAGGGCCGCTACTCCGAGGTGTCGCGTCGCAGCCAGGACCAGTCCGGCGACCTCGCGACCGCGGTCGAGGAGTCCGTCCACGGCATCCGCGTCCTCAAGGCGTTCGGCCGCGGCAAGCACGCGCTGAGCTCGTTCCGCGCACAGGCCGAGCAACTGCGCTCGACCGAGATCGAGAAGGCGCGACTCGACGCGAACATCTGGGTGTGGATCCTCGTCGTGCCAGCGGTGGCGCTCGCGATCTGCCTCGTGCTGGGCGTCCAGCTGGCGGCGCAGGGCCAGCTCTCCGTCGGCCAGCTCGTGGCGTTCTTCGCCACGGCGGCGGTGCTCGCCTGGCCGATCGAGTCGATCGGGTTCCTGCTGGCGTTCTCGCTGGATGCGCGGACCGCCACGGACCGGTACTTCGACGTCATGGACAGCGAGAACGCGGTCCGCGACCCGGAGCGGCCCGCCGAGCTGACGTCGCCGCGCGGCGAGCTCGCGTTCTCCGACGTCCACTTCCGCTACCAGGACTCGCCCGAGCGCTTCGGCGACCTGCTCGACGGCGTCGACCTCGTGCTCCGGCCCGGCGAGACGATGGCGCTGGTCGGACTCACCGGCTGCGGCAAGACGACCATGACGGCGCTCGCCACCCGCCTGTACGACGTCACCGGCGGGTCGGTGACGCTCGACGGCGTCGACGTGCGCGCCTTCCGGCGCGAGGAGCTGCGCCGGCACATCGCGATGGCGTTCGAGGACGCCACGCTGTTCTCCGCGTCGGTGCGCGACAACGTCCTCCTCGGCCGGCCCGAGCTCACGGGCGAGGCCGCGGCCGACCCCGCGGTCGCGGCCGAGGCGGAGCGCGTGCTCGACGAGGCGCT
>NZ_SDPL01000378.1 GCF_004135055.1 Agromyces binzhouensis
TCGCACGCCGAGGTCGTCGCCGGGGCGCACGGAACCCTCGGCGCCGCCGCGTGGCGGGTCCTCTGGCCGCGAGCGGACGCCGCGCCGGGGAACGACGCGAGCGTCGTGATCCACCTCGTGACGCCCGACTTCGGTGCGGTGTTCCTCGGCGACCTCGGCCGCGAGGCGCAGGACGCGATGCGGCGTGCCACGGAGGTCGGCCGCGTCGATCTCGTGAAGGTCGCCCACCACGGCAGCGCCGACCAGAGCGCCGAACTCTACGGCGAGCTCGGGGCGTCCGTGGGGCTCATCGGCGTCGGTGCGGAGAACGGCTACGGCCACCCGACGGGATCGCTGCTCGAGCTGCTCGAGAATGCGCGGACGGTGCCGGTGCGGAGCGACGCGTCGGGGGCCGCGGTGCTGCGGGCCGTGCCCGGCGGGTTCGAACTGTGGACCGCGCGGGCCGTCGGTGTCGCGGGTGCTCCGTAGACTGGACCGGCACGAGGGAAGGGAGCGCCGTGGCGGCACGTCCGGGCACAGGCAGGTCGAAGACCGCGATCCCGCAGCTGGGGTGGAGCGAGGCTCGGCCGGCGCCGATCGTGCTCGTCTCCGGCGGCGAAGACGTGCTCGCCGAGCGCACGCTCACGATGCTCCGCGAGACGCTCCGCGCAGATGATCCGGCGCTCGAGGTCAGCGACCTCGAGGCCGACGGGTACACGCGCGGAACCCTGCTCACGCTCGCGAGCCCGTCGCTGTTCGGCGAGCCCCGGCTGATCCGGGTCACCGGCGTCGAGAAGTCGAGCGACGAGTTCCTGCTCGACGCGCTGGAGTACCTCGCAGCCCCGGCCGAGGGCACCACGGTGGTCCTTCGCCATCGTGGCGGCAATCGCGGCAAGAAGCTGCTCGACGCGCTCCGCGCGGGCGAGGGCGGCGGCATCGAGGTCGTCTGCGCCGAGCTCAAGCGCGACGCCGACAAGCAGGACTTCGCCGCGGCCGAGTTCCGCCTCGCGGGACGACGCATCGCCCCGGCCGCGCTGCGCGCCCTCGTCGGCGCATTCAGCGACGACCTCGGCGAGCTCGCCGCCGCGTGCCGTCAGCTCATCGCCGACGCCACGGGCGACATCGACGAGGCCGCCGTGCGCAGGTACTACGGCGGGCGCGTCGAGACCAATGCGTTCGAGGTCGCCGATGCGGCGATCGCCGGGCGCCACGGAGATGCCCTCATCGCCCTGCGGCACGCCCTCGACTCGGGCGCCGACCCGGTGCCGATCGTCGCGGCGTTCGCCATGAAGATCCGCACCATGGCCAAGGTCGCGGGGTCGCGCGGTGCGACGGCCTCATCGCTCGGCCTCGCGCCCTGGCAGGTGGATCGCGCACGTCGCGACCTCGCCGGGTGGAGCGATGAGGGCCTCGGCGTCGCCATCCAGGCGCTGGCTGCGGCCGACGCCGCGGTGAAGGGCGCCGAGCGCGATCCCGTCTTCGCGCTCGAGCGGCTCGTGGGCGTCATCGCCGCGCGCGGCCGCGCCCTCGCCTGAGACCCGCCAGGCACCGCCCCGGCAACGACGAAGGCCCCGCACCTTTCGGTGCGGGGCCTTCGAACGACACTCGGATCAGAGCGCGGCGACCTGCTTCGCGATGGCCGACTTGCGGTTCGCGGCCTGGTTCTTGTGGATCACGCCCTTGCTCACGGCCTTGTCGAGCTTGCGGGTCGCGACGCGGAGGGCGGCGGTGGCCTTCTCCTTGTCGCCCTCGGCGACGGCCTTGCGGGTGGCGGTGATGACGGTCTTGAGCTCGCTCTTCACGGCCTTGTTGCGCTCCTGCGCCTTCAGGTTGGTGCGGATGCGCTTGATCTGCGACTTGATGTTTGCCACGTGGTTCGTCTTTCGTGTGTTCTGCGGGTACCGGAGTTGCCGCAATCGGTAGAGGGGCCGTCGCGGCGCATCGTGCGGGGTGGGACCCACACGCAAGCCAACAGGCAACGATACCAGCAACGCCGGTGCGGCACCAAAGCGAACCGGGGCGGCATCGTCGGTCAGCGGTTCGCTGCCGCCGACCGGCGTCGCACCTCCCGGAGCTCGAGTTCGGCGACCGCGCCGAGCACGGCCGCGGTGAACTCCTCTGGGCGGGCCAGGCTGACGAGGTGGGTGGCACCCTCGATGTGCACGAGCCGGCCGTCGGCGGCGGCCCGGAGCATCCGCCGCTCCTCGAACCGGAAGTGGTCGTAGCGACCGTTGACGAACCATATGGGCACCTCGATGGCCGCGATCGAGGCCTCGAGGTCGAGCTCGCCGACCGCGCCGATGGCCGGGCGCATGACGTCGAGCGCGACCCCGCCCGCGATGATGTCGTCGACGGCGGCGGGGGAGAGGAACAGGCGTGCCATCCGGTCGTTGAGGGCCCGGCCCTGATCGGGCAGCCGGCCGATCGCGTCGGCGAGGCGCAGGTAGCCGTGCAGCCCCGGCCCGCGCGGGCGGGTGCCGCACGAGGCGGCGACGAGTCCCTCGAGGCCCCGCGGATGCCGCGCCGCGAACTCGATCGACAGGTACCCGCCGAGGCTCAGTCCGACGAGCAGTCGCGGCACGCCGGGCACCGGGTCGCCCAGCGCATCGCCGATGGTGTCGAGCGCGTCGGCGAGCGTGAACGGCTCGCCGAGCCTCGCGCCGTGCCCCGGGAGGTCGACGGGCACCACCTCGAGGTCGTGCCGCTCGAGCCGCAGCACCTGCCCGCGCCACATCGTGGCCGACGTCCGGATGCCGTGGACGAGGACGACGCGGGCGCGCGGCATCGCTCAGCCCGCCCGGATGGCCCCGAGCTCGCGGGCGCGCGCGACCGCCGCGGTGCGGGAACCGACGCCGAGCTTGGTGAAGATGTGGACGAGGTGCGACTTGACCGTCGCCTCGCTGAGGAAGAGCGCCTGGCCGATCTCCCGGTTGGTGCGACCCGCGGCGACGAGCGCGAGCACCTCGGCCTCGCGCACAGTGAGGCGCTGGTCGCCGGCGCGCTGCGACTCGTCGAGCCGGGACGCGACCGTCGGGGCGAGTGCGGACTCGCCGGCCGCCGC
>NZ_SDPL01000379.1 GCF_004135055.1 Agromyces binzhouensis
CGCCGCTGGCGACGCCGGTGACCTCCGCGCCGAGCGCCGACGCGAGCTGGACGGCGTACGTGCCGACGCCACCCGACGCGCCGATCACGAGCACGCGGTCCCCCGGTCCGACGCGACCGAGCCGGAGCGCCTGCAACGCGGTCGTGGCCGACACCGGGATCACGGCGGCGTGGACGTCGTCGAGGTTCGCCGGGGCGCGCCGGACGTACCTGGCCGCGACCACCACGGTCTCGGCGAAGCCGCCCCGGTCGGACTCGGCGAACACCCGGTCGCCGACGGCGAGCTCGGCGACGCCCTCGCCGACGGCGGTGACGACGCCGGCGATGTCCCGCCCGATGACGGGCTGCTTCGGGCGCTTCACCCCGAAGGCGGCCCGGATCAGAAGCGGCTCGCCGCGCATGATCCACACGTCGCCGGCGTGCACGCCGGCCGCCGTGACCGCGACCGCGACCTCCCCGCGGCCGGGCGCGGGCTCGGGGACGTCGGCGACCGCGAGGACCTCGGGGCCGCCGTAGCCGTTCTGGACGATCGCGCGCATCATGCCTCCTGGTGTTCGGGCACGGGCGTGATGACGACCGTGCCGGCCTTGTGTCCGGTGTCGACGAGGCGGTGCGCGTCGGCGACCGCGTCGAGCGGGAGCACGCGCTCGATGACGGGCGTGAACGTCCCGGCTGCGGCGAGTGCGGCGAGCTGCTCGAGGTCGGGCCGCTTGGCCTCGGCCGAGCGGAGCCCGGTGAACATGACCACCGCGCGGCGGTGGCCGAGTCGCGACGTCACCTGCTGGGCCATGATCGCCCACGACGGCACCGTGGTGAGGTAGCGGCCGTCCGGGGCGAGCACGGCTCGCGCCCGCCGGAAGGTCGACTTGCCGACCGCGTCGAACACGACGTCGAAGGGTGCTCCCGGCGCGTCCCGGCGCATCGCGTCCTCGTGCGTGTAGTCGACGACCCTCGCCGCGCCGAGGCCGGTCACGAGCTCGGCGTGCGACGGGCCGCACACCGCGGTGACCTCGGCGCCGAGGTGGACGGCGAGTTGCACCGCGGCTGCGCCGACCGCGCCGGAGGCGCCGTTGACGAGCACACGGCTGCCGCGCCGGACGCGGCCGCCGTCGCGGAGGAACGGCAGCGCCGTCATCGCACCGTCGCAGATCGCGACGGCCGCTTCGACGGATACCCCGTCGGGCAGGGGGACGACGGCGCCGTCCTCCCGGACGACCACCGCGTCGGCATGCGCGCCGCCGTCCGCTCCGGTCGCGCCGAACACGCGATCCCCCACGGCGAAGCGCGTCACTCCCCCGCCGACCGCGTCGACGACACCGGCGAAGTCCGAGCCGAGCACGGCGTTGCGCGGACGGCGCAGCCCGAATGCGAGCCGCGCGAACCAGGGCGAACCCGATCGGCCGGCGGCATCCGCCGCCCCGACCGACGCCGCGTGCACGCGCACGCGGATCTCCCCGGGACCGGGCTCCGGCCGCTCCCGCTCCTCGACCCCGACGACCTCGGGGGCACCGTACCGGTGATACGCGGCGATCCTCATGATGCCGACACCTCCTCCTGGGGGTACTGGAAGACGTCGTCGAGCGGTACCCCGAACACCCGAGCGATCTGGAAGGCCATCTCGAGGGAGGGCGAGTAGCGCCCCTGCTCAATGGCGATGACGGTCTGGCGGGTGACGCCGAGGCGCTCTGCGAGCTCGGCCTGCGTCATCTCGCCGTGGCGGAAGCGCAGCGAACGGATGTCGTTCGTGACCCGCGTGGGCTTCACCATGCGGGCACCCCCCGGCGGTACATCACGAGCTTCGCGACGCTCGACAGGATGCCGGCGAGCACGAACCCGAGGTAGATCGCGTTCGCGATCCAGAACCAGTGCACCTGGAGCATGGCCAGGATGAGCGCGCCGACCCCGGCGGCGGCGACGAGCGAGTTGCCCACCTGCTCGCCGGCGCGGTCGATCTGCTTGTCGCGCACGTCGGCGCGGTGGCTCTCGCTCGGCGTGATGACCTCGAGCAGGATCCGCCCGACGATGCCGGCGACGATGGCGCCGCCGATCGTCCAGAGCATGGGGATCGCGTAGTCGACCTCGTCGACGGGCGTCCCGGCGGCGAGCTGCGCGAGCACGAGCCAGAGGTAGACCCCGTAGACCACGATCGTGACCACGAGGAACGACCACGTGCCCTTCTCCTCGTACGACATCCGCGTTCCCTTCGATGTGAAGAATGTTTGACATGTCCAGTGTCAACCATTGTCGACACCATGTCAAGCATTCTTTACACACCGGACGCGACGCCCGCCGAAGCCGCAGTCTGGGCCGACGCCCCGACCGCCCGCCCTCCGAGCGCCGTGCTCGAAGCGATGCCATCTGCACCGCTGGGCGCTCGCAGCGGTGCAGATGGCATCCACTCGACGAAGTGGACCGGCGGCCCGGCGGAGCACGGCGGCCCGGCGGAGCACGGCGCCGCGGCTAGTGGTCGGCGCCGCCGACGAGCTTCAGGCCGACGACGCAGCCCACGAGCCCCGCGATGAGCGCCAGGCGCGCCCACGAGACCTCCGTCTCACCCGTGACCATGGCCCAGATCACGGTGAGGGCCGCGCCGATGCCGACCCACACCGCGTACGCGGTGCCGACCGGGATGCCGCGCATCGCCCACGCGAGCCCGCCCATCGAGAGGACGAGGGCCACGCCGAACACGACCGACGGCCAGAGCCTGGTGAACCCCTCGGACTTGCCGAGGGCGGTGGCCCAGACGGCCTCGAGCACACCGGAGACGATGAGGACGATCCACGACATGACGGCACTCCTTCGGCCAGTCTTGTCGCGTTCCGGGTACTGGGTTCCCTCGTCCGGTGCCGCCGTCGGGCGACCCGAGCGAGGCTAGCAACGCGACCTGATCAGGCCCTGTGCACTGCGAAGCGCGGCGCGGGAGCACCGATCCTCGGGATCCACGGCACGCCGAGCTCCGCCGTCCTCTGGGCCGACGCCGCGCGGTGACGCGAGGGTCAGTTCCCGGCGAGCCCTGTCGGCGAGCCGCCCGGCGCGGCCGCGCGCCCGGCAGCGAACCGCGACG
>NZ_SDPL01000038.1 GCF_004135055.1 Agromyces binzhouensis
CGACGCGGGCGGCGCGATGGGCAGGGCCGACGGCGGGCGGATGCCCGGTGGCGGGCGGAACGCCGGAATCGCGCGCTGCACGCGCCCGATGCCCCCAGCCCGATCCGCCCGATCCGCCTCCGGCTCGTCCGGCACGACCCCCGGCGGGGGCACGATCCAGTCCGGCTCGCTCACGCCCCCACCTTAACGCGAGGCGACGGCGCCTCCGAGGACGGACTCCACCACGATCGCGCTCACGTTGTCGCGTGCGCCCGCCGCCAACGCGGCATCCACCAGCTCCCCGGCCAGGCCGGCCGCGTGCATCGAGTGCCCGGCCAGGATCCGCCCGATCCCGGCATCGTCGACCTCCTTGGTCAGCCCGTCGGAGCACACGAGGAACACCTGTCGGCCGGATGCCGGGATCAGCCAGACGTCCGGCTCGACGTGCGCATCGGCCCCGACCGCCCGCGTGATGACGTTCCGGTCCGGATGCCGCTCCGCCTCGTCCGCACCGATGAGGCCCGCGTCGACCATCTCCTGCACGGCCGAGTGGTCGACCGTGACCTGCTCGAGGCGGCGGCCGTCCCAGAGGTAGACCCGCGAGTCGCCGACGTTGAACACCATCCAGTGCACGCCACGGCCATCGCCGGCGTCGACCAGCGCGATCCCCGAGACGGTCGTTCCGGCCACGGCCGTGCCCTCGTCGCCCTCGTCGGAGAGCGCGCGGACCACGTCGTTCGAGCTGTGGATCGCGTCGAGCACGCGCTCCGGGGTCGACGGTGCACCCGCGTCGATGTGCCGGCGGAAGGTGTCGACGACCGCACGGCTCGCGGCATCGCCGCGAGCGTGACCGCCCATGCCGTCCGCGACGAGGTAGACGGGCGGCTGCGCGAGCAGCGAATCCTCGTTCACCGCGCGGACGTTGCCGACGTGGGTGCGGGCGCTGTGCACGATCCGTGCGGATCCCGTGGGGATGGGCACGACACCGCTGCCGTCAGACGTCACGTGATCGGGTCCTCTCTGGACAGGGCAGAGTTCACGCCGCGGGGCGCAGTCGCTCAACGCTAGCAAGCGCTCGCGGCGCGCGCGGCACTCTCGCCGGGAGCGATCGGACGGGCGCGCCGCTCAGCGCTCGACGGAGGTGCTGTCGGAGTCGCGGTCGTGCTCGTTCTCCTCGGTGAAGTGCGGGATCTCCTCGCCGAGCGTGTGGCCGCGGCGGCGGGCGTCGAGGTTCGCCTTCACGACGCTCGCCACGGTCGCCACCGCCATCGCCGCGATGATCACCGCGAGCGAGGTCCAGGTCGAGATGTCCGGAGCCCACTCGATGTGCTCGCCGCCGTTGATGAACGGGAGTTCGTTCTCGTGCATCGCGTGCAGCACGAGCTTCACGCCGATGAACGCGAGGATGAACGCGATGCCGTACTTGAGGTACTCGAGACGCTCGAGCAGGCCGCCGAGCAGGAAGTACAGCTGGCGGAGGCCCATCAGTGCGAACACGTTGGCCGTGAACACGATGAACGGGCTCTGGGTGATGCCGAAGATCGCCGGGATCGAGTCCAGGGCGAAGATCAGGTCGGTGGTGCCGATCGCCACGAACACGATCAGCATCGGCGTGAAGAAGCGACGACCGTCGATCATCGTGCGGAGCTTGATGCCGTCGTAGTCGTTCGTGATCGGCAGCCGGCGGCGGAGCAGTCGGATGAGCGCGGAGTCCCGGCCCTCGTCCTCGTGGTCGCCGAACGCCTGCTGCGCCGCGGTGTAGAGCAGGAACGCGCCGAAGATGTAGAAGATCCAGCTGAAGTTCTCGATCAGCTGCGCGCCGAGCAGGATGAAGATCCCTCGGAGGATGAGGGCGAGGATGATGCCCACCATGAGCACCTCCTGCTGGTACTTCCTCGGCACCGCGAACCTCGCCATGATGATGACGAAGACGAACAGGTTGTCGATGGAGAGGCTGTACTCGGTGAGCCAGCCCGCGAGGAACTGGGCACCGTGCTCGGCGTCGCCGATGACGAACATCAGCCCCGCGAACACGAGCGCGAGCGCGATGTAGAACACGACCCACAGGGTCGACTCCCGGAAGGACGGGACGTGCGGTCGCTTGATCACCATCAGCAGGTCGGCGACGAGGATCAGCGTCAGGACGACGAGCGAACCGACTTCGAACCAGAGGGGCAATGCGGTCACGGAGGGCCTTTCGGAGGGTGCGTCGAGGACCGAAAGTCTCTCCCGGCGCATCGGATGCGCCGCCACGCCCGGAGCGGCATCGACGGCGCTCGTACTGACGATCGTGGCCCGGACCGAACGGCCCGACGGGATACTCCCCTTCGCTCGGACGAGTCTAGGCGAACGCCCGCGGAAACGACGAACGCCCCCGCACGATGATGCGGGGGCGTTCGCCTGTCATTGGTGACCCCAGCGGGATTTGAACCCGCGCTACCGCCGTGAGAGGGCGGCGTCCTAGGCCGCTAAACGATGGGGCCTCGCTGCGACGTCATCGAGTATGGCATACGACTCCGGCGCATTCCAAATCGACGCCGCCGGGCGGATCCGGACCCGCGCATCAGGCGAACACCCGGAGTGCGCCGGGCGCCACCTCGACCTCGATCGGCAGCGGGCCGACGCGCTCGCCGTCGGCGTACGCGATGATGTCGTCGGCCTCCACACGGACCCGACGCGCCCGCACGAACTCGACGGCCGGATGGTCCACATGCTGCCCAGCGAATACTCGCGGGAACACGCCGAGCAGGCCGATGCGCGACAGGGGATGCACGATGAACACGTCGAGCACGCCGTCGGCGAGGTCGGCGTGCGGGACGATCCGCATCCCCCCGCCGATCGACGGGGTGTTGGCGACCGAGACGAGCATGGCGACCTGGTCGCGCCGGACGCCGTCGATCGTGATCGCGTACCGGCGAGGCCGGAAGGTCGCGAGCTCCCGCAGGAGCGCGATGGTGTACCGACTCGGACCGCGCGGCCGCGACATCCGGTTCGCCCGTTCGTTCACCACCGCGTCGAACCCCGCTGACAGCACGCAGGCGAACCACGTGCTGAGCCCGCCGTGCCGCATGTGGCCGAGGTCGATCTGCTGCGGCGGCCGTCGGAGCGCCTCCACGAGCGCCTCGATGCCCGCCTCGGGGTCGTCGTGGGGCAGGCCGAGCGCGCGGGCGAGGTCGTTGCCCGTCCCGGCGGCGACGAGACCCATGGGCACCTGCGTGCCCGCGAGCACGTTGACGCCGAGCGAGACCATGCCGTCGCCGCCGACGACGACGAGGCCGTCCGTCCCGGCCTCGAACGCCGCCTGGACCTCGCGCCGGAGGAGCTCGAAGTTGTCGGCCCGGAGCACGGTCACGACGTACCCCTCCGCCTCGAGGCGGCGCGCGGCGGCCGGCCCGATGGACCGGTTGCGACCGAACGAGGCGCTCGGGTTCACCGCGAGCAGGAGGCGACGGGGGCCACGCGACATGCAGTGATCATGGCAGGGCGACCCGGTTGCGCGCACGACACGCACGGTGTTGGCTCGGAACATGCGCGTCACCAAGCTCGAGCACGCCGCCCTCGTCGTGGAGCACTCCGGCGATCGGCTGTTCATCGACCCGGGCAAGTTCACCACCCCGATCACCGAGGCGTCCGGCGCGCTCGCGGTCGTGATCACGCACCTGCACGACGATCACTGGACGCCCGAGCAACTCGGTCGCATCCGCGACCGCAGCCCGGACGTGCGGGTCTTCGGACCAGAGGGGGTCGTCGCTGCGGCCGCCGGGTCCGGCATCGAGGTCGTGCGCGTCGCGCCCGGCGACGAGGTCGAGGTCGGCCCGTTCAGGCTGCGCTTCTTCGGCGGGCGGCACGCCGTCATCCATCCGTCCATCCCGGTGATCGACAACGTGGGCGTGCTCGTCAACGACGCGCTCTACTACGCCGGCGACTCGTTCGCCGTGCCCGAGGGCGTCGAGGTCGACGTGCTCGCGGCTCCCGCCGGCGCGCCGTGGATGAAGATCTCGGAGGCCATGGACTTCGTCATGGCGGTCCGGCCCAAGCGCGCCTTCCCCACGCACGAGATGGTGCTCTCGCGCGCAGGCAAGGAGCTGTCGAACGCCCGCCTCGGCTGGGCGACCGAGCAGGGCGGCGGCGAGTACCTTCCCCTCGAACCGGGCGACTCGTTCGACGCGTGAGGCGGATGCCGCGGCATCCGCCGGCGGACCGACGGATCAGCCCCCCGGGCCGCCGTTGCCGCCGCCGTTGCCGTTGCCGTTGCCGTTGCCCGGACCGCTGGAGTCGCCGCCGCCGTCGTTGCCGCCGCCCGAGGGAGGCTCGCCCGGCGAGGCGGGCCCGGTCGCCGGTTCGTTCGACGGGGGCGGATCCGGCTCGACGACGCGTCCGTCGGGGAAGGACCCGGGTCCTGCGACGGGCCCGAGGCCGGCCTGGGTGAACGCGTCCCCGCCGTACTTCGCGGCTGCCGCGGACATCACCTCCGGCCACATCCGGTGACGCGCGGTGGCCGCCTGGCCCGTGGCGAACCAGATGCCGCGCTGGTTGGCGTCGCCGTTGACGCTGACCACCGCGGCCGCCGTCGCGACCTTGGAGCTCGCGCCGACCATCCACGTGTCCTTGGCGCCGTCCGTCGTACCGGTCTTGCCGATGAGCGGCACGGCCGGGACGGTCGCAGCGCGAGACGCCACCGCGGTCCCCTGCGTCATCACCATGCCCATCGCGGTGTGCATCGCGGCCGCGACCGGTTCGGGCACCGACTGCCTGCACTCCGACTTCGGCGGCGGGATCTCCTCGCCGTCGCGCCCCGTGATCCGGTCGATCGCGACCGGCGTGCAGGTCTTGCCGTTGTTCGCGATGCCCGCGAAGGCGACCGCCATCGACAGGGGCGCGACCTCGTTCGTGCCGATGACCGAGGACGGACCCTGCACGAGCACGTTCCCGTCGGCGCGGTGCACGCCGAACGACTCGGCCGTCTTGCGGATCCCGCAGAGATCGAGGTTCTTGGCCATCCCGATGAAGCCGGTGTTGATCGATCCGATCGTCGACTCGAGCGCACTGTAGTTGGCGCCGGACTCGTTCGCGTCGTTGCGCGGGTTCCAGTCGCCCGCGAAGTGCGGCCCGAGGCAGCTGTCCTGGAAGACGCCCCAGTTGCTCTTCGGCCTCGAGTCGACGCGCTCGGCGAGCCCGTGGCCCTGTTTCAGCCACTCGGCGAGCGTGAAGACCTTGTAGGAGGATCCGGGCTGGAATCCGCGGGAGCCGCCGTAGTCGAAGTCGGTGTTGTAGTTGATGCTCGTGTACTGCGGGCCCTTCTCGAGCACCTTCGGGTCCTGGCTGTAGGCCCGGTTCTGCGCCATCGCGAGCACGCGGCCGGTTCCGACCTCGACAGTCGAGATGACGCCGCCGACATCCCATCCCGGGTAGGTCGCCGGGACGTGCGCGGCGATGGCCCGCTCAGCCGCGGCCTGCAGGTCGAGGTCGAGGCTCGTGTAGACGTTGTACCCGCCGCGACGGAAGTTCAGCAGTCGCGACGCCTCGTCCTCGCCGAACACCGGGTCGTTCTGCAGGATGTGCTTGACGTAGTCGCAGAAGTAGGCGCTGCCGCCCGCCGTCTGGCATCCGGTGCTCGGCTCGGTGATCTTCGGCTCCACCGGCGTCGCGACCGCCTCGTCGAACTCGGCCTGCGTGATCTTCGACTCGTCGAGCATGCTCTGCAGGATGTAGTCGCGTCGCGCGTGGTTCGCGGCGTACCCGTCCGCAGCGCCGTTGACCTCGTTGTTCGGCTGGTCGAGGCGGAACTTCGACGGGTTGTTGACGATCGCGACGAGCGATGCCGCCTGGGCGAGCGTCACCTTCGACGCGGACGTGCCGTAGTAGTAGTTGGCCGCCGCCTCGATGCCGTAGACCGTGCCGCCGAAGCCCGCGATGTTCAGGTACCCGAGCAGGATCTGGCTCTTGGTGTAGCGCTTCTCGACCCCGATCGCGAGCCGCATCTCCTTGAGCTTGCGATCGATCGAGGTCTCGGTGACGGCGTCGTAGCACCCGTCGCGCTCCGCCTCGTCGACCGCGTCGCGCTCGCATTCCTGCACGCGCACGTTCTTGACGTACTGCTGCGCGATCGACGAGCCGCCTTGCGTCTCGCGACCGCTCGCCGTCGTGACGGCGGCGCGCATGGTGCCCTGCAGGTCGACGCCGTTGTGGTCGTAGAAGCGGGGGTCCTCGCCGGCGATGGCCGCGTCCTTGACGTACTGGCTCACCTCGTCCCACTCGACCTCGACCCGGTTCTGGTCGTAGAACGAGGCGAGTAGCTTCTGCTTGCCGTCGGACTGCTTCGCGTAGATGTTGCTCTTCACCGAGAGCTCGCCGATCTTCAGGTAGCTCGGCAGGTTCTCGAAGAGCGAGATGGTGCCGGATGCCGCGACACCCGCCGTGGCGATCGCCGGCGTCACCGCCGCGGCGACGAGCAGCGCCGCGGCCGCGCTGACCGCGACGAGGCCGAGCAGGCCGCCGAGGACACCGCCGAACGTGCGCGGTCGGGTCACCGCGCGATCGTGCGTGTCGCCGTACATCATCGAACCGAACCCCGACCTTCCCGCCGTCCCCACCCGTGCCGGACGCAGGGGTCCGGCCGCATTCGGCGTGACTTCCATCACACCTCAGGTATCGGCGCTTGTAAAGCGACGCGACGCGCGCCCCCTGGTCTGCTACCCGGAGATCACTCCGCGAACCCGGTGCCCCACGGCGATGGCCTCGCCCGACAGGGCGGACAGCGGCGAGATGAGGAATGCGACGAGGTCCGCGATCTGGGTCGGCGAGGACTCGCCGCCCTTCCCCACCTCGACGTCCGCTGACGGCTCGGGCGTCACCAGCCCCGGATTGACCGTGTTGACGGTCACGCCGGACCCCGCGGCCGCATCGGCCAGGTTCTTCGCGATGACGTTCAACGCGGCGTTGCGCACGGCGCCCGTGATGTTCCCGGTGACGAACGCGTTCTGCCCGCTCACGCCGACGATCCGCCCGTACTCCGCCGCGGTCATGACCGGGAGCGCGGCGTTGGCGACGCGCAGGAACGCCAGGGCCTTCGCATCGAACGCCTCGGCGACCTGGGTCGGATCGCTGCTGCGCGCGGGGTCCAGCGTCTGGGCCGCCGGCGCCGCGGTCACCACGACCGCGTCGAGTCGGCCGTGTTCGTCGATCACCCGCTGCACCGCCGACCGCGCGGAGTCCTCGTCGCCCGCGTCGAGCACGATGCCCTCACTGGGATTCCTCGACGCGACCACGACGGTCGCGCCCTCCTCGCGGGCGCGCCGGACGATCGCCGATCCGATGAAGCCGCCGCCGCCCACGACGAGCACGACACGACCGGTGAGCTGAAGGTCCATCCGCTCACGCTAGCGCGACGAGCCGACCACGGTGGACCCGGACGGGCGACGTCAGCGAGCCTCGGCCGCCAGGGAGCGGACGGCGTCCTCCAGCGACCGCCGGTCGCGGATCGGGCTCGCGCGAGGGTAGCTGGTGGTGAGGAAGTGCTGGGCGTACGGGAAGCAGGCGACCGAGAACGGCGCGTCGGCCCGGAAGTCGGCGCCGAAGGTGTTGCGCTCCACCTCGACGGTCTCGAGAGGGAGCTCCAGCGCCCGCGTCATCTCACCCGGGTCGAAGACGAGCCCGAACGGGACGGAGTCCGCGTGCTCGAGCCGTCCCCCGTAGTCGACGGACAGGTTCCCGTCCACCCACAGCCGCTGATCGAGCGGCCGCATCGCACCCGTCGCCAGTGGCGCCGTCATGGTGAGCGCGTTCGGGCGCTGCCGGCTCCGGACGTCGACGATCACCTCGCCGGCATGCGACGTGGTGACCACGGCGCGATCGGTGGTGGAGGCCGAGAACCCCTGCCCGGGGTCGTAGTTGATCGTGTTGGATTCGTAGTCGCAGATGACCCACGTCAGCATCCCCGTGCGCGTGTCCTCCGCGATGAGGTAGAGCTCCACCCGAGCACCCCAGAACACCGACGCGTGGACGTTGAACGCCCCGAGGATGGCGCAGGCGCGCGGCTCGTCGTCGGCGAACATGGCGGTCGGGATGAGGCGATAGCCCGGAGGCAGCAGCCGGGTCGCAGCGACCTCGTCGCGGATCTCGTACGCCAGGAACGTGCAGTACGGTTCCACGACGAAGCCCATGTAGTCCTCGCTCCGGGCGTGCGACACGATCCGGCGCTGCAGGCCGAGGGGCAGCCTCGCGAGCATCTCGGCCCGCCCGTACAGCGCGGCGACGCCCTTCGGCGAGATCGTGCCCTCCGTGTGGGTGATGAACCTCTGCAACTCCGATGACCCGATCCGCGATCCCATGGCGGCCAGCGTAGGAGCGTCGACGCGGTGGGCGAATCGTCCGGATGGTTGAGATCGAGCCCGTCGGCACGGAACGCGCCGGTCCGGCACGATGGAGCGTGATGCCCACGTTCACCGGACCGGAGTGGCTGCTGCTCGGCCTCGCCGCATTCGCGGTCGGAGCAGCCAAGAGCGGCATGCCCGCGCTCGGCCCGATCCCGGCCGCGATCTTCGCGTCGGTCCTGCCCGCCAAGGCCTCGACCGGGGCGGTCCTCGGCCTCCTCCTCGTCGGCGACCTCATCGCGGTACGGATGCACCACGCCCACGCCGACTGGAAGGTCCTCCGCCGTCTCCTCCCGTCCGTACTCGTCGGGATCCTCCTGGGCGTCGTCGTGCTCTGGGCCGCGAACGACGTCACGGTGCGCCGCATCATCGGCGCGACGCTCCTCGTGCTCGTCGCCCTGAGCGTCGTGCTCATGCTCCGCCGGCGCGCCGACGCTGCCGCCGGACTCGAGGCCCGACCGGTTCCGCCGGCGCTCTCGCTCGTCTTCGGCCCGCTCGGCGGGTTCACGACGATGATCGCGAACGCGGCCGGCCCGGTGATGACGCTCTACTTCGTCGCCTCGCGCCTGCCGGTGCGGGCGATCCTCGGCACGGCGGCATGGTTCTTCCTCATCGTGAACACCATGAAGCTGCCTTTCTCGATCGGCCTGGGACTCATGACCCCGGAGTCGCTGCTGCTCGACCTGCTCCTCGTACCCGCGCTCGTGCTGGGCGCCTTCGGCGGGCGGATGGCGGCGGGCCGCATCTCGCAGGCGTGGTTCGAGCGCGTCGTCCTGCTGCTCACCTTCGCGTCGGGGGTGTACCTCCTGGTGTGAACCGGGGTTGCGATGCGGGTCGACGGAAAGTAGTTCATGTGCAAAACTACATTCGGCGCGCCGACGAGGTCGCGCAGACAGGAGCCCGCATCGTGAACGTCGTCATCGTCGGAGCCGGCATCGCCGGCCTCGCCACCGCCCTCAGCCTCGAGGCCGCGGGCATCCGCGACATCCGCATCTTCGAGCGCGCGTCCGAGATCCGCGGTCTCGGCGTCGGCATCAACCTGTTGCCGCACGCCGTGCGCGAACTCACCGAGCTCGGCGCCGCCGACCGGATCGAGGCGCTGGGCGTCGCGCCGTCGCGCCTGGCCTACTACAACCGGCTCGGCCAGCCGATCTGGTCCGAGCCGCGCGGGCTCGACGCCGGCTACCGCTGGCCGCAGCTCTCGGTGCATCGGGGGCGGCTGCAACTCGCACTGGTCGACCTCGTGCGGGAACGCCTGGGCGAGGTCATCGAGACCGGGCATCGCCTGGTCGACGTCTCCGAGGGCGCGGACGCGGTCTCGGCGACGTTCGACACCGCCGCAGGCCCGGTCGACGCGACGGGCGACCTCGTCATCGGCGCCGACGGCATCCACTCGGCGCTTCGCGCGATCCGCTACCCGGACGAGGGCGCACCGCCGTGGAGCGGACTCACCCTCTGGCGCGGCACCGCGGTTATCCCCGGCTACCTCGACGGACGGACGATGATCATGGCCGGCGACGGCGACCAGAAGTTCGTCGCCTACCCGCTGAGCGCGCCCGACGGCACCGGCCGGCAGCGCGTGAACTTCATCGCCGAGCGGCGCGGCGAGGGCTCTCCCGACGCCGACTGGAACCGCGCGGTCGACCCGGCGCCGATCGTCGACCTGTTCCGGGACTGGCGGTTCGACTGGCTCGACGTGCCCGCCGCGATCGCCGCCGCCGACGAGATCCTGGAGTATCCCATGGTCGACCGCGACGCGCTGCCGCGGTGGACCTTCGGCCGAACCACCCTCGTCGGAGACGCCGCCCACGCCATGTACCCGAACGGGTCGAACGGCGGGTCCCAGGCGATCCTCGACGCGCGCACCCTCGCCTTCCGCCTCGCGAGCGCGCCGACCGTTCCGGCGGCCCTCGAGGCGTACGAGGCCGACCGACGCCCGGCGACCGCGGCCCTCCTCGAGATGACCCGGCGGACCGGCCCCGAACGCGTGATGCAACTCGCCTACGAGCGCGCACCCGACGGCTTCGCCGACGTCCACGACGTGATCCCCGAGGAGGAGCTGGCCGAGATCGCCGCCGCCTACAAGCGCGCGGCGGGATTCCACCCCGACCTGCTCAACGCGCGGGCGTCGATGACCGTCGAGCATTCCGGAGCCCGCACGGAGCGCACCCGGACGGCGAACCCATGAGCTTCGACGCCGCCCGGCTCGCCGCCGTCGTCTCCCCGCTCCGCCGCGCGATCCTCGGCGCCGCGCGCCGCCGCGAGGGGCTTCCAGAGCTGCCCGACGGGCAGATCGAGGTCATCCGTGCCCTCCCCCGCGGCACCGTCGCGTCGCCGAGCGAGCTCGCGGCGTCGCTCGGCCTCGGCCGTCCCACCGTCAGCAACCTGCTGAGCCGCATGGAACGCGACGGCCTCGTCGCTCGCACCCCACGCGCCGGCGACGGCCGGGGCGTCGACGTCGCGGCATCCGCCCACGCCCTCGACCTGTTCGTGCGCTTCGACCGCGCCTCGACCGCGATCGTCGCCGATGCGGCATCCGCCCTGACCCCGGAGGACCTCGCAGCCCTCGACGCCGCGCTGCCGGCGCTGGAACGACTGCGCGACCTCCTCGTCGACCTGAGGCACGGCGACGCGGCCTCGGGCGGCGGAGGCGCCGACGGCGACGCGGAGGGGCTCGCATGACCGATCGGCCCGCACCGCCGGTGCCCACGCTCGAGCCGGCCTTCGAGGTCGTCGTGCAGGTCGGCGCCGTGGACGACTACGGCGACACCCGCGCGGGGCGCCGTCGGGTCATCGGGATCATCGGGGGCCGGATCACCGGCTCGATCGTCGGCGAGATCCTGCCTGGCGGCGCCGACTGGCAGCTCGTACGACCCGACGGCACGCTCGAGATCGACGGACGGTACTCGGCACGCACCGACGCCGGCGACCTGCTGTTCCTCCGGGTGGCAGGGGTCCGCTCGGGCGAACCGGACGTCCTCGAGTCGCTCCTCCGCGGCGACGCGGTCGCGCCGACGGCGTACTACTTCCGCACCGTCGTCACGATCGAGACGTCGGCACCGCACCTCGCGGACCTGCAGCGCTCGGTGTTCGTCGCGTCGTGCATCCGCGACGCCGACGCCGTCCGGTACACCGCGTACCGCGTCACCTGACCGCCCGCGCACGCGGAGCTGCGCGCGCAGATGAGGCAGGGAGGCGCGGGGCGTCGGCGGCACCCGGAAGTGCGGAGAGTCGCGCCCCTGGGACCGACCGCTGGGACGCGGCTGCCCCTCTCGCCGTCCCGTCCGACCGCGGCGATTCGCCGGATCCGGTCGCGCACCACGACGGCCCCGGCATGACCGGGGGTTTCCACTTGCTGGGGTACCTGGACTCGAACCAAGAACAACTGAAGTCGATCTCGCCCCGTCGAAGCTGGCCCACGAAGGCTGGAGTTCCGTGGATCTCATGCGCTCCAGTGCCCGTGCTGCTACGGACTCATACGGGCCGAATCTGGTCTCCGAGCAGCGTTCTCGACAGATTTCCGGTCGCCTGCGACGGCGGTCGGCGCAGGCGTGACAGGCAGCCTATCGGAGCGCGTCGCGACGGACTCGGCGAGCCATCGAGCGGAATCGGTGCGTCAGCGCGCTCGGCCCGAATCGAGCTCCTCGGACGCGGGCGCGACGACCGACGCCCACCGAACCAGCGCTGGCCCGAATTGGACGGGTTCACCTCTGCGGGCGAGCGCGGCTCCCCCGGGAACGCAGACGGTCGTGCCCGTCAGGTCGGCGTGCACGACGAGGTCGCCGTGCGGGGTCGGGACTACGGCCGACGCCCAGTCCAGTTCGCCGAGCCGCGGCTCGACCTCGAATCGCGACCAGCCGTCGTCGAGGGGGCGGAGCCCCAGCACCGCCTCGGGGATGACCGCGGCCGGTCCGGCCGACCAGCCGTGGCAGAGGCTGCGGCCGAACGGCCGCCCGTACATGGCCAGGTCGTCGGCGCCCGATGGCGCCTCCTCCCAGAACGTGCCCGGGCCGGCATCGACCATGGCGCCCCAGATCCGGTCGATCTCCTCGAGCACCGCGTCGTGCTCGCCTGCGGCGAGCCGGGCGCGCAGTCGGAACGCCGTCATGAACGGTGTCCCGGCCGCCCCGGTGCGGATCGACGACGCGACCCCCTCGGGCACGCCGTGCGGATGCATCCCGGCGAGCACCGCCAGGAAGTTGGCGTACGGGGCGGGCGACGCGCTCGCGGCAGCAGCCCCGAGATAGTCCGCCCAGCGGTCGGTCTCCGCGAGCCATCCCTCGGACCGGACGGTCGTCTCGACGACGTCGGCCATGGCGGCCCATCGAGCCGCGCCCGGATGCGCGGCCCGCCCGAGCAGCCGGCCAGCGCTGCGCAGGGCCCAGATCCAGAGCATCTGGAGCGCCACGGGGTCGCGGCCGTGCTCGATGGCGAGCCCCCAGTCGAGGAAGACCGAGCCGGGTCCGGAGTCGACGAACCCGCCACGCTGGGCCTCCGGACGGAAGACGCCGCGCTCGTCGGCGTATCGAGCGAGGTCGGCGACGAACGCGTCGACGTGGTCGGCCTCGCGCTCGGCGAAGGCGAGGTCGCCGAAGTACCGCACGTACAGGTCGGCGTTGACCACCCACCAGAGCGAGTAGTCGGCGATGCCGTTGACGTACCCGTGGTCGGGCCGGCCGAGCGCGACGAGCCCGTCGGCGACGACCCCGCCGTCGCCCAGCGCGAACGCGTTCGCGAGCGTGCTGAGCGCCTGGTCACCGGCCCACGGCATGCGGTCGCGCTTGATGCCGTCGATCATGAGGCCTTGTTCGCACACGCGGAGCGTGTACTGCGCGGACGCCCAGATCCGGGTGAGCCGGTCGTCGGAGCATGCGAAGGCACCGGGCCGGGCGACCGGCGCCACCTCGGCCCGCACGACGATCTCATCGGGCACCTCGTCGCCCGCGACGGAGAGGTACCTGAAGCCGAGCGGATGCCTCGTGCTCCAGCCGTCGTCGGTGCGGACGGCGTCGTGGCGCGTCTCCCGGTCCGCCTCGTCGGCGAGCGCCTCGGCGGGGCTCTCGCCGCTGCCGACACGTGGCTCCGGCCCCTCGGGAAGCATCGGCCTCCCGAGGACCGGGGCGCCGACGTCGTGGAGCCCGTCCGAGCGGCGGGCGGCCACGATATCGACCTGACCGGGCGGGTCGAGGTGCGGTGGCCGATCGCCGCCGGGACGGAGATCCACCGCCTGCCAGGGGCCGCCCCCCAGGCTGGCCGACCAGTCGCCGAGCGGCGCGCCGGCCGGGATGCCGATCGCGGGAACGGCTCCCGCGCCCGCCGCGACGTCGAACTC